>NZ_JAQISV010000022.1:0-116221 GCF_048569675.1 Geodermatophilus sp. CPCC 206100 | reverse complement strand
CGCCGCGGACACCGGTGACCCCCGCACCGGTGTCCGCGGCGGTGCCCTGTGGCGCCGGCTGCTGCAGCTCGGCCCCTGGCTGGCGGTCGGGTTCGTGCTCGTGCTGATCGCGTCCATGGCGGGAGTGCTGCCCTGGCAGGTCATGCGGGTCGACTCCGACAGCATGCAGCCGACGGTCGACACCGCCGATCTCCTGGTCGTCCAGCGCGGGTCGGGGCCGGTCGAGCGCGGCACCGTGGTCGCCGTCCACGACCCCCTGGACGCCGACGGACTGCTGGTCAAGCGCGTGGTCGGCGTCGGCGGCGACGAGGTCGCCATCGAGGACGGCCTGCTGCTGATCAACGGCGAGCCGGTGTGCGAGCCGGCCATCGACCGGTCCCGGCTGGACGGCGTCTTCCACGGGCCGGTGGACGTTCCCGAGGACACGCTGTTCCTGCTGAGCGACAACCGGGACCGCTCGCTGGACTCCCGCTCCTTCGGTCCCGTCCCGGTCGACTCGATGGTGGGCACGGTCTCCTGGCGGCTGTGGCCGTCCCCGGGCGCCCTGCCCGACCCCTCCGAGGGCTGCTGACGCGACGCACCGCTCTCCCCTCGCACCACTCGGACCGGTGGCCGTCAGTGACGAACGGCCACCGGTTCCCTGTCCCCGCGCGCACGGACGGCGGTCACCGGGGCGGGTGACGCACGGCCGTCGTCGCTACCGAGAGTGATCCCGACCGAAGGAGACTGCACGGTGACAGCTGGAGCGCCGACCAGGCGAGAGCAGGCCGGCCGCCGGCACGGACTGCTCCGGAAGGTCGGCGCCTCGCTCGCGACCGTGGCGGCGACGGGCGGCCTGGTGGCGTTCGCGACGCTGGGCGCGTTCGAGGACGCCCAGGACCCCTTCCCGCACGCGGTGCTCGTGGTGCCGGCGGAGTGACTCCCGCGGGGGGCCGGTGACCCGGCTCAGCCGCGAAGCGGGCCGTCGGTGGCCGGGGACCCGGCCGGCGGGACGGCGACGTCCTCGGAGGACCGCGACAGCTCGTGCCACATCTTGTTCGTGTCGTTGAGCTCGCGCTCCACGGAGGTCAGCGCCACGTGCACCGGGATGCCCGGCCGGCCACCCACCTTCACGAGGAAGTGACCGCGGCCGGGGGGCTCCGCCTCGGCGCCCGCCCCGGGGTTCCAGGCCGGCGGGTCCTGCCAGCCGACGAGGAGGTCCTGCTCGGCCTGGGTCAGCGGGACGGCGGAGGTGAGCATCGGCATCTCCGCCGACGGCAGGCCGCCGCAGATCACCATGCCGGAGCGCTCGACGAAGCCGCGGGCCTTCATCCGGTCCTCCTCGGTGGGGAGGGCCAGGAGGTCGCTCATCGTGTGGCTGACCATCGCCATGCCGACGCCGCGCTGCCGGTTGAGGCGGGTGAGCGCGTCGACCCGGTCCACCATGCCGCGGCCGGCCCGCAGGGCCCGCCACAGCTCGTCGAGCACGACGAAGTGCCGCCGGCGGGGCTCGAGGCCCGCGTCGGCCAGCGCGTGCCCGACGCTGATCGAGCCGAACCCGGCCGACCAGCAGGCCAGCAGCACCGCGGCCTGCAGGTCGTTCTGGGCGTCGTCCACGCTGGACACGTCGAACACCACCGGCCGGTCACGGCGCATCGGCGTCGTCGTCGGCTCGGCGAAGATGCGGCCGAGCCGCCCGCCGCCGGTGAGGCCGATGAGGGTGGCCTCGAGGTCCTCCGTGACGTCGTCGTAGCGGGACCGGTCACCGCGGTCGAGGGCCGCGGCACGGACGTCCTCGGGCGCGGCGCGCAGCACCTCGAGCAGGTGGTGCAGGGTCGGCGCGCCGACCCGGTCGGTGTCGTGGGTGTCGTCGAGGACGCGCAGCGCGCGGTCGAGCACCGTCTCCTCGCGGTCGGTGGGCGGGGTGCCGCGCATGACCGTGATGAGCGCGGAGACGATCGCCTGACGCCGTCCGTGCGCGTCGGCCAGCACCTGGGTGCGGGCGTCGCCGGTGAGCCGCCGGGCGGCCGCCACGGCCTCGCCGGGGTCGAGCACGTTGAGGTGCCCGCGCCCACGCCCGAGCCGGATGACCTGGCCGCCGATGGCCTCCACCAGGTCGACGTAGTCGGGCTTGAGGTCGCCGAGCACCATGGGCAGCACGCCGTAGCCGGCCAGGCCCAGGGCCATCCGGCGCACGACGGTGGACTTGCCCAGGCCCGGCTTGCCGAGCACGAAGGCCGACGGGTTGCTGATCAGGTTGGCCCGCTGGAACCAGCTGATCGGGTCGCAGCAGAGGGTCGCGCCGGAGAGCAGGTTGCGGCCGAGCGGGACCCCGGTCATCGGCGTCCCGGCGCCGGCCGCGAACGGCCACAGGCCGCACGCCTGCACCGTGGTGGCCCGCCACTCGTCGGGGGCCTGCACGTAGGTGGCCGCGCCACCGCCGGGCCCCGGCCAGCCGCGGGGGCCGGGACCGGGCACCGGCCGCGAGGGCCGCGTGCGCCTCACAGCGCCTCCCTCAGCTCGCCGGGGACGGCCAGGTGGGCGGAGGGGACGATGCCCAGCGGCAACGCGGCCGCGAAGGCGGAGTCCTGCGACCCGTAGACCGGGCGCAGCTGGGTGCGGGCGGTCGCGGAGAGGCTGTCGATCGCGGCCCGGGCGACGTCGAGGGCGGCGTGCGGGTCGTCGAGCAGGTCGGCGTCGGCGACGGTCGCCGTCACCAGCATCCCGAAGTCGATGAGGCCCGCACCCCGGGCCTCCTCCTCGGCGGTGAGCGTCGCGGCCCGCTGCTCCAGCAGGGTGCGGGCAGTGGGCCGGGAGGACGACGCGGCCCGGAAGTCGGCGGTGCGCCGGTCCGCCTCGACCACGCGGGCGGCACGTCCGGCGTCCAGCGGGCGGTAGAGCAGGGTGACCCGCTTGCGGTCGATGTCGGGGTGGGGTGCCACCAGGTCGGCCAGCACCGACGAGTAGACCTCGCCGCGCGGCGCCTCGGTCATCGACCAGGTCACCGACAGCGCGCCGTCGTGGCGGTACCAGCCCCATCCGGCCTGCGCGGCGGTCGGGCCGACGTCGGCCCAGCGCAGCTCCGGGGCGCCCCCCGTGGCGCGGGCCTCGTCGAGGACGCGGGCGGCGGAGGGGTCGTAGGCCACGCGGATCACCTCGCACAGCTCCTGCGCGGTGGCCGGCCGGACGACGCCGGCGCCGGTGGCACTGAGCCCGGCGGTGAGGCCGGGCAGCCGGGTGCCGATGTCGCGGGCGACGTCCTGCGGCTCACGCTTGCGTCCACCGGCCCGCCCGGCGGTGGTGAAGGTGAGCGAGACGAAGGCGGTGACCGTCGCCGAGCCCGCCGGGTAGGAGTCGACGACCTCGCGCAGCATCGCCAGGGCGACCGAGGGGCCGTGGGGGTCCACGTGCGTGTCGACCTCCTGGCGCAGCCGGGTGCCCGAGTCGGGGGCGGTCTCGATGGTGACCGACGCGGCGACCAGGCCCGGCTCGTTGCCCAGCGCGGACAGCCAGGCGCCCCAGTGCGCGACCCAGGTGTCCACCTGCTCCTCGTCGACCAGCGAGGCGCCGTCGGGCTCGGTCATCAGGACGACGGTGGCGTGCCGGGTCGCCGGGACGGTGACCATCGCGAACGGGCGGCCGTGCGAGTCCTGCCACTCCGAGAGCTGCGAGGCCGCGGCCAGCCCGGGCAGCTGGAAGGTGCCGGTCGGGGTGCGGCCGAGCGGACCGGAGCGGTAGACGGTCGCCCCGCGGCGGCGGGCCCGCGCCCAGCCGATCCGGGCCGACAGCCGCTGCACCCCGGAGCGGTGGTGGCGGTCGCGGACCACCAGGAGGGTCAGCAGGAGGCCGAGGACGACCGCGGCGCCGATGGCCCACAGCAGCCCGGCCGTCATCAGCGTCGCGATGACGGCGATCAGGCCGAGGAGCAGGAGACCGGTGCCGAGCGCGCCGAGGTTGCCCAGGCCGGGGCTGCCCGGGCGGCGCCAGTTCCCGTAGGTGCGGGGCGAGGCGGAGGGGGCGGTCACGCGAGGGGGTCCTCTCCGTCGGGACGCGGGCCGGGGATGGCGGCGGTCTCGGTCGCCGGCCCGGCGGCGGCGCGGGCGCGGATGGCCTCGCGCTCGGGCCGGCGGCCCAGGCCGGGGAAGGCGTCGACGACCGGGCCGGCCACGCCCAGCCGGGCGGCACCGGTGCGCGGGTCGCGCGGCAGCGTGCCGGCCGCGTGGCGGGGAGCGGCGCCGCGGGCCGAGGGCACCCGCACCGAGGAGGACCCGCCGCTGGGGCCGGCGGCGACGGTGACCGGGGCGACCGGCCGGGCGCCGGTCGGCAGGCCGGCCGAGGCGGTGGCGCGCACCCGGCTGGTGGCGGCGACGGTCCGCACCATCGGCTTCAGCACCCGGAGCATCACCGGCAGGGCCGCGATGGCCAGCAGGAGGAACGTCGTGCCGGTGAGCGCCGCCACCAGCGGCGACTCCTCGGGCAGCGGGGTGAGGAACGCGGCGGCGTAGACCAGCGCCGCGGCCGGCTGGTAGAGCGAGAAGGCGACGGTCCAGGTCAGGGTCCGGACGAAGACGGCCCGGCCGGTGTCGGTGTTGGTCGCCGAGGCGGTCAACGGCAGCACCCCGGCGAGGACGACGAGCACCACGCCCCGCGCCACCAGGAGCACGACCTGCACCACGGCGGCCAGCAGGGTGGCCGTGCCGACCAGCACGGTGAGGACGACGGACAGCTCATCGGTGCTCTGGAGGGCCAGCAGGTCGGTCAGCCCGGCCTCGACGTCCCCGGTGGCCTGTTCGAGGATCCAGCCGGAGAACGCGTCGGAGGCGCTCACCAGGAGGATCACGCCGGTCAGTCCGGCGCCGGAGACCAGCACCAGCGTGCCCAGCCCGCGGATCAGCTCGGCCAGCGGAGCGGTGCGGCGCTGCCACACCATGCGCCCGGCCGCGATCAGCACCGCCAGGACGGCGATGGCGCCGGTGTACCAGGCCAGCGACCCGGTCAGCAGCCCCGTCGCCTCGGACGGCGTCGCGATGCCGTCGGAGCCGATGACGCCCAGTCCAGGGGACGGCGGGTCCGCCCACAGCCGCGCCACGGCAGCCAGCGCGTCGCCGGCCGCCTCGACGATCTCCCGCGCCAAGTCGCCCAACGGGTCACTCCCTCCGCTCTGGTCCGCCACACCGACGCCCGCGGCCGGGATGGCCGGGTCGAGGAACGCCTCGCCGATGTCGGTGGCGGTGGGGTCGGTACTGCTGATGTCGGCGCTCCCGGAGAGGGAGTCGCCGAGGTCGAGGGCCCCGAGGCCCGAGTCGTCGAGATCCGAGCCGTCGAGACCCGAGCCGTCGAGAGCCGAGCCGTCGAGGCCCGAGCCGTCCGGGCCGGGTCCGTCGAGACCTCCGCCGTCGGGTCCGCCGCCGAACGAGCCGCCGCCCGAGCGGCCGTCGTCCGGACCGGGCGCCGGGGGCACCACGGCGGCGGGGATGCGGTCCACCTCGACCGCGGTCTCCTGCGGCGTCGGCGCCGCGTCCACGACCGCGGCGGGGATCCGGTCCACCTCCACCGCCGTCTCCTGCGGCGTCGGCGGAGCAGGCGGGTCCGGCGTCGTCGGGTCCGTGGTGGGGTCCGGCGTCGTCGTCGGGTCCGTGGTCGGGTCCGGCGTCGTCGTCGGGTCCGTGGTCGGGTCCGGCGTCGTCGTGGGATCCGTGGTGGGGTCCGGCGTCGTCGTGGGATCCGTGGTGGGGTCCGGCGTCGTCGTGGGATCCGTGGTGGGGTCCGGCGTCGTCGTCGGGTCCGTGGTCGGGTCCGGCGTCGTCGTCGGGTCCGTGGTCGGCTCCGGCGTCGTCGTCGGGTCCGTGGTCGGCTCCGGCGTCGTGGTCGGTTCCGGCGTCGGCGTGGGCTCCGGAGTGGGCACGGGTGCCGGGTCCGGCGTCGGCTCGGGCTCCGGCGCGACGCTCGGCGTCGTCGGCTCGGGAGCCGCCGGAACCGTCGGCTGGGCGGCGGTCGTGGTCGCCGGCACGGCCGGTGTCGTCGGCGCAGCCTCGGAGGTGGCCGTAGCCGTCGCCTCCGTGGTCGTCGTCTCCACCGCCATGCCGGCCCCCGCCCCCGCGCGCCGTCAGACCAGGGCCGCGATCAGGCCGGACGCCGAGCCGACCAGCACCGCACCACCCAGGACGTAGGCCAGGCTCACCGCGTGCTCGGCGCCCTCGCCGCGCCGGTGGGCCAGCGCCATGCGGCCGCCGACCATCAGGACGCCGACGACGCAGACGGCCAGCACGATCCAGGCGACCCACTGGACGATCGTGACGATGCCCTCGGAGCCGGGCGGGGCGATGCCCTGGCCGGGGTCGACCACGGCCTGCGCGAGAGGTGCCAGCGTGCTCATCGGTTCCGTCCTGGTCGGTCGGGTGTGACCAGTACACGGTGCGTTCTGCCCGGGACCTGCGGCAATGCCCGACATTGGGGGTCCCGTCAAGTCCCCTGACCGGCTGTACTCCTTGTGCACCGGTGTGGCGGGGGTCCCGCCGGGCGAAGGGGAGGGTCACGGGCATGTCCAGCTCGCGACGGCGCTTCGCAGGAGCTGCCGCGCTGGCCGCGGCGCTCCTGTTGAGCAGCTGCGGCGGCGCGCCGGACCGTGCCGCCTCCCGCCCCGAGCCGACGGCCGCCGCGGTGGCGGCGGAGGAGGAGCCGGGGGACGCCGACGCCCACCTGCCGGCCGCACCCCCCTCCCCCACCGACGACGCCGACTCCCAGCAGGCTGCCTTGGACACGGCCGAGGCGGCGATGACCGCCTTCGCGCAGCCCCACCTCGCGGCCGCGGACTGGTGGGCCGGGCTGTCGCCCCTGCTCAGCCCGACCGCGACGACCGCCTACGAGGCCACCGACCCCGCGCTGGTGCCGGCGTCCACGGTGACCGGTGCTCCCCTGCCGACCCCGGCGGTCAGCTCCTACCTGTCCACCGTGCTCGTCCCCACCGACGCGGGTGAGTACGCCGTGCTGCTCGTGCGCGAGGGGGCCGGCGCGCCCTGGCTGGTCGAGCGGATCACGCCGGTCGAGTCCGCGACCCCCTCGGCTCCCGGTGCGGAGCCGCTCGACGAGGCGCCCGCACCGAGCGATGCGGAGCCGCTGGACGACGTCCCCGCGCCGGGCGATGCCGGGCCGCTGGACGACGCGCCCGCGCCGGGCGATGCCGGGCCGCTGGACGAGGTGCCCGCGGCGGACGATGCCGGGCCGCTGGACGAGGTCCCCGCGGAGCCGGCGCCGTGAGGCGGCTGCTGCTCGTGGCCGCCGCGCTGGCGCCGGTCGTCGTCGCCGGCGGGCTGGTCACCGCGGCCCTGGTCACCGCCGAGGACGACCCGCAGGCCGGGGCGTGCTCGCCCGTCGGGACGTCGGTCAGCGTGGCCGGCATGCCCGACGGCCCGGTCGCCGGCTGGTCGGGCGAGCACCTGGTGAACGCGGCGCTGATCATGGAGGCCGGCGAGGACCTGGGCATCAGCGCGCGCGGCCAGGTCATCGGCGTCATGACCGCGATGGGCGAGTCCTCCCTGACCGTCGTCGACCACGGCGACGCCGTCGGCCCCGACAGCCGCGGGCTGTTCCAGCAGCGCGCCAACGGGGCGTGGGGCAGCTACGAGGACCGCATGGACCCGACCACCTCGGCGACCAACTTCTACCGGGCGCTGCTCGACGTCGAGGGCTGGGAGTCCCTGCCGCCGACGCTGGCCGCCCACCGCACGCAGCGCAACGCCGACCCCTACCACTACGCCCGCTGGTGGGACGACGCCCTCGAGGTGACCGCGGCGCTCTCCGGAGCCACCGTCACCGGCCTCGCACCGGGCACCGGCTCGACGGCCTGCACCGGCGCCAGCCCGGTCCTGCGCGCCGTGACCGGCGACTGGACCACCCCCACCGACGGCCCCCTGACCAGCGGGTTCGGCCCCCGGAACAGCCCGACCGGCGGCGGGGTGCGGCTGCACGCCGGGCTGGACCTCGCGCCCGGGTGCGACGCCCCGATCCTCGCCGCGTCGTCCGGGGTCGTCGTCCGCGCCGGTGCGTCGTCGGGCTACGGCAACCTCGTGGTCGTCGATCACGGCGGCGGCCTGGTCACCCGGTACGCGCACATGGAGGACGACGACCTGCTCGTCGTCGTCGGCCAGCCGGTGGTCCCCGGCCAGCAGATCGCCCGCGTCGGGACGAAGGGCGACTCGACCGGCTGCCACCTGCACTTCGAGGTGTACCAGGACGGCGCCCCCGTCGACCCGCTGCCCTTCCTCACCGACCGGGGCCTGGACGTGCGCTGACGGGTGTGGCGCGCGGCGCAGGGACCAGCGGAATCCCGGCTCGCGGCGGGCTGCTGTACCCCGTGTGGAGGCCGTCCCCTCGCCGTCCCCCGTCCACCCCGACCTCTCCCGGCTGCTGCAGGTCCGCGAGATCCACGCCGAACCGGCCGCCCTCGCCTCCCCGCGGGGCCGCCAGGTCCTGGCCCGCTTCCCCGACGCCGAGGTGGTCGAGGTCGACTCGCACTGGCGCATCCCCGAGCTGCACGGCAACGCCGGCAACGTCGAGCGCTGGGTCCGGGTCAAGACCGAGACCCTGGTGCTCGGCGTGAAGAAGTCGCTGTCGGCCCGGCCCAACGGCCGCTCGGCCGACTGGATCGCCCCGTCGACGGCGAACGGCTGCGCGATGGCCTGCGCCTACTGCTACGTCCCGAGGCAGAAGGGCTACGCCAACCCGATCACCGTCTTCACCAACATCGAGCAGATCACCGGCTACCTGCGCCGGCACGTCGCCCGCCAGGGCCCCAAGACCGAGCCCGACCAGTGCGACCCGGTCAGCTGGGTGTACGACATCGGCGAGAACAGCGACTGCTCGGTCGACGCGCTGGTCAGCGACAACGTCGCCGACCTCGTCGCCACGTTCCGCGAGCTGCCGACCGCCAAGGCCTCCTTCGCGACCAAGTACGTCAACCGGCAGCTGCTCGACCTCGATCCGCGCGGGCGCACGCGGATCCGGTTCTCGCTCATGCCGGAGGCCGACGCGCGCGTGCTGGACGTGCGCACCAGCCGCGTGCCCGAGCGGATCGCGGCGGTCGACGACTTCGTGGCGGCCGGGTACGAGGTGCACCTCAACCTCTCCCCCGTCGTGCTGCGCGAGGGGTGGGAGGCCGACTGGGCGCAGCTGCTGCGCCGGCTGGACGACGAGCTCTCCCCCCCGGCCAAGGCGCAGGCCGCCGCGGAGGTCATCCTGCTGACCCACAACCGGGACCTGCACGAGGTGAACCTCGGCTGGCACCCGAGGGCCGAGGAGCTGCTCTGGCGCCCGGACCTCCAGCAGCCCAAGCGCAGCCAGAACGGCCAGTGGAACGTGCGCTACCGCAACGACGTCAAGCGGGCCGGCGTCACGCGGCTGCAGGAGCTGATCGCGGCGCACGCGCCGTGGCTGCGGGTGCGCTACGCCTTCTAGGTCGTTGTGTCGACATGGCCACATGTCGACGGTGCGTGCCCGGGAGCTGACCGTAGGTGTGCGACCCTGGACGTCGTGAGCACTGCGGAGAGGATGGCGTCCGAGTTCGACTCGGCCCTGGCTGCCCCGCTGCTGCTCGCGGCTCTCCCGGACACGGTGGTCGTCGCCGACGCCGACGGGCGCATCGCCTACGTCAGCCCGGCGGTTCGGGAGCTGCTCGGGCACGATCCCGCTGGCCTGCTCGGCCGGCCGTTGACCGTTCTCATGCCGGAGCGGCTCCGCCACGCCCACGGCGAGGGCTTCGCCCGGTTCCGCCGGACCGGCCAGGGGAAGCTGGTCGGCGCGACCACCCAGGTGCCGGCCCTCCACACGGCCGGGCACGAGGTCGCGGTCGACCTCACCCTCTCCCGGCTCGCTGCGGAGCCCGACGCCGCCGCGGACGGCGCGCTCGTCGTGGCCGTTCTCCGCGACGCGAGCACGACGATCCTCCTGGAGCGGCAGTTCCAGGTGAGCCGCTACCTGGCCGCGACGCTGCGGGTCACCGCGGCGCTCACCGAGGCGGCCGACGCCGACGTCGCCTTCCGCGACCTGCTGCCCACCCTGTGCACCGAGCTGGACTGGGACGCCGCGACGCTGTGGGAGCCCGACGCCGCGAGCCGCCGCCTGCACCACGTCGGCACCTGGACCACCCCGGGATCGGAGTCGCCGGCGCTGCACGAGGCGTCCCACGCGCACCGGTTGGGGCGCGGGGAGCCGTTGCCGGGGTTGGCGTGGTCGCGCCGGGCACCGGTCGTGATCGAGGATCTCTGGGCCGAGCCGCGCCTCGCCCGGCTCTCCGCCGCGCGCACCGACGGGCTGCGGACCGGCATCGCCTTCCCCGTCCTGCGCGGCGACGACGTGCTGGCCGTCTGCGAGCTGTTCTCCCGCGAGCAGCGGCCCGTTCCGCCCGAGCTGCAGGACGTGCTCGCCCACGCCGGCCGGCAGATCGGGCAGTTCCTCGGCCGGCTGCGCGCCGAGTCCGAGGTCCGGCAGCTCGCCGACACCCTCCAGCGCAGCCTGCTGCCCTCCCACCTGCCGGTCATCCCGGGCGTGGAGCTGGCCGCGCGCTACCGGCCCGGCGGCGGCAGCGCGCTGGTCGGAGGCGACACCTACGACGTCATGCCGCTGCCCGACGGCCGGTGGATGGTGCTCATCGCCGACGTGTGCGGCACCGGCGCCGAGGCCGCCGCGGTCACGGCGCTGGCCCGGCACACCGCCCGGGCGGCGGCGAGCTCGACGGCCGGCGGGCCCTGCGACCCCGCCGAGGTCCTCCGCGCGGTCAACGCCGCGCTGCTGCACGAGCAGGGCGACGGGCCGCTGCGGTTCGTCACCGCCTGCTGCCTCGTCCTCTCCCCGTGCCCGGACGGCGTGCAGGCCGCCGCGGCCGTGGCCGGCCACCCGCTGCCCCTGCTGCGGACGGCGGGCGCGGTGCGGGAGGTCGGCGCGGTGGGCCGCCCGCTCGGCATCACCGAGGACCTCGAGCTCCCGGTCGTCACGGTGGAGCTCCCGCCGGGCGCGACGCTGGTGCTGTACACCGACGGCGTCACCGAGGCACGGGACGACGCGAACGGGCAGTTCGGCGAGGAGGGGCTGGCCCGGGTGCTCGCGGCCGCGCCCTGCCGGGCGGAGGACACCGTCGCCGCCGTCACCGCCGCGGTCGAGGAGCAGCTGCGGAACTCGCGGTACGACGCCGACGACCTCGCCGTCCTCGCGCTGACCGTCCCCGCCGGCTGACCGACCCCCTGCCACCCGGTAGGGGGAGCATCACCCGGTCTGACCGGTGTTCGCGTGCGAGGCGCCGACGGGCTCGGACTCCGGCGAGCCGCGCTGCCGCAGGTGGACGGCGACGATCGCCATCGACCCGACCGCCAGCATCTCCGACTGCCCGGACTCGCCCCGCGCGCCGGGATACCGTGGCCGACGTGGCGCGGGTGGCGGTGATCGGCGCCGGGTTGGGCGGGCTCGCCGCGGCCGCCCGCCTGGCCGCCCTGGGCCACGAGGTCACCGTGCTGGAACAGGCACCCCAGATCGGCGGCAAGCTCGGCTGGTACTCCCGCGACGGGCACGGCTTCGACACCGGCCCGAGCCTGGTGACCCTGCCGCAGGTCCACCGGGACCTGTTCGCCGCGACCGGCGGACCGCTGGAGGACGCCGTCGACCTGGTGCGACTGGACCCCGCGGTGGCCTACCGGTTCGCCGACGGCACCCCCCTGGTCCTGCCCGGGAGCCGCGCCGCGGTGCCCGCGGCCGTGGACGCCGCGCTGGGCCCGGGCACCGGCGCGCAGTGGGCCGCCCTGCTCGAGCGCGCCGAGGCCATGTGGCGGGTCACCGAGCAGCCGTTCCTGCGTTCGCCCCTGGCCGGGGTGGCCACCCTGGCACGGCTGGCCCGCAACGCCTCGGACGTCGCCACGGTCGCCCCCTGGCGGACCCTGCGCGGGCTGGGCGCCGACACCCTGCGGCATCCCGCGCTGCGCACCCTGCTGGACCGCTACGCCACCTACTCCGGCTCCGACCCGCGGCGGGCGCCGGCCGTGCTGGCCACGGTGCCCTACGTGGAGCAGGAGTTCGGCTCCTGGTACGTGCGCGGCGGGCTGCGGCAGCTGGCGACCGCGGTCGCCGAGCGGGCGGTCGAGCGCGGGGCGGTCGTGCGCACCGGGTCCGCGGTCGAACGGGTGCTCGTGGACGGCGGACGGACGACGGGGGTCCGGCTGGCCGGTGGCGAGGTGTTGCGGGCCGACGTCGTCGTCTCGGGTGCCGACGCGGCCGCGCTGTACGCCGACCTGCTGCCGCCCTCGCGGCCGACCCGCCGGGTGCGGCGGGACCTCGCCCGCAGCACGCCGTCGCTGTCGGGGTTCGTGCTGCTGCTCGCCCTGCGCGGCCGGACGCCGGGGCTGGCCCACCACACCGTGCTCTTCCCCGCCGACTACGACGCCGAGTTCGACGCGGTCTTCGGCACCGGCCGGCACCGGGGGGCGCCGCAGCCGGTCGCCGACCCCACCGTCTACGTCAGCGCCCCCGACGACCCGGCGACCCGCCCCGACGACGACAGCGAGTCCTGGTTCGTGCTGGTCAACGCGCCGCGCCACGACCCCGCCCGTGGGGTGGACTGGACCGCGCCCGGGCTGGCCGACCGCTACGCGGCCCGGGTGCTCGAGGTGCTGGCGCAGCGGGGGCTCGACGTCCGCGACCGGCTGCGCTGGTGCGTCGTCCGGACGCCGGCCGACCTGGAGCGCGACACCCGCAGCGTCGGGGGCGCCATCTACGGCACGTCCAGCAACGGCGCCCGCGCGGCCTTCCTCCGGCCCGGCAACGCCGCTCCGGTGCGGGGGTTGTTCCTCGTCGGCGGCTCCGCGCACCCCGGCGGCGGCCTGCCGCTGGTGGCGCTGTCGGCGGAGATCGTGGCCGGTCTCGTGGGCCCCGCCTGAGTCACGCCCCGACCGCGAACACCTGGCCGTCGGCGGCCACGGTCACCGGGCCGCCGAAGACAGCGCGGGTCGGGGCCGCGTCCGCGTCGTCCTGGATGCCGCCGAGGTGGCTGAGCACGAGGTGGCCCACGCCTGCATCCCGGGCCACCCGCCCCACGGCCTGCAGATCGGTGTGGCTCTCGAGGATGTGCTCCAGCTGCGCCGCCGGCAGGTTCTGCGCCCGGTAGAAGGCCGGGTCGATCGCCTCGTGGACGAGGACGTCGGCGCCGGTGGCCAGCCGGACGACGTTGGGGTGCTCGGTCGTGTCCCCGGAGACGACGACCGAGCCGCCCGCCGACTCGAACCGGAAGGCGAACGCCGGGAACACCGGCGGGTGGTTGACCAGCGTCGCGAGCACGCGGACGGACTCGTCCGCGTACACCTCGAACGGCTCCATCTCCGGGCAGGGGTTGCGGTCCGGATCCGCGCCGACCTCCTGCGGGAGCCGGATGTCCTCCGGCCGCACGAGGTCGTCCAGGGGTGCCCGGCCCTCGTCGTAAACCCGGATGTTGATGTCGTAGGCGTAGGCCTGCAGCAGGTCGCGGACGAACCGCTCGGTGCCGGCCTCGGGCGGCGGGACGTGGACCTCGGCGCCCGAGGGCAGCCGCGCCGGCCCGGGCCCCACGATGCGGACCGGATCGACGATGCCGTTCACACCCGGGCCCCAGTTGTAGAGCAGCAGGCCGGGCAGCTCGCTGGTGTGGTCGGAGTGCAGGTGGGTGAGGAACAGGGCGCGCAGGCGGTCCATGGTCAGGCCCGCAGCGGCCGCCTGACGCACCATGCCGAGGCCGCAGTCGACGAGGTACAGGTGGCCGTCGACCACGATCGCGGTCGAGATGCCGATCCGCGGACCGCGGATGGCGGGGCCGGCGGCCGTGCCGAGCGTGACCAGGTGCGTTCCGGTGCTGGGCACCGGCGTCGACTCGCCGGTGGTCCGGGCGGCGGCGGTGGCTCCGACCCCCAGGAGACCCGAGGCCAGGACGGCACCACCGGAGAGGGTGAAGAGCCGCCGCCGGGACAGTCCGTCGTGGGACGGAGGGGTCATGAGCGTTCCCCTTGGTGCAGCGGGCCGCCGTCGGCCTCGGCCTCCACACGGGCTCGGTGGGTGACCCCGGTCACACTACCGGCCGCGACGCGGTCAGCCGCGGGCGGCGCCGTAGCCCAGCAGCGCGGCCAGCCCGAGCGCGCTGCGCGGCGCGTAGGGGCCGCGCCACAGCCCGCCGTGCGCGGCGGCGTGCGCCTCGTCCTGCCAGGGGTGCTCGTGCGCCGGGCCGCCGCCGGTGTGCAGGTCGTGCACGAGCAGCGCGGCCATCAGCACGTTGGACGTCGCCGGCTCGAAGACCTCGACACCGAAGCGGTGCGCGCCCGCGTAGGCCGCCGCCAGCGCCCGGTTGCGCACCACCGAGCGGGTGCGGGTCGGCGGCGCGACGTTCATCGAGACCGTGGTGCCGGCGGCCCGGGCCGACGCGGCGCGCCACCGCTGCAGCCGCTTGGCCAGCGCGTAGTTGGGTCCCTGCTGGGCGACCAGGCTGTCGGCGATGCCGGGCGCGGTGCCCGGCACGTAGGCCCGCTGCAGCAGCCGGCCGGCCGAGAGGGTCCGCAGCGGGCGGCCGAGCAGCTTGCCCACCCGCGAGCGGCCGGCGTAGGCGCGCACCGACTGCTCGACCGCCTCGGCCGGGACGGCGAACACGTCGGTGGGCGTGGCCAGGAAGGCCAGCGCCAGGTCGGGGTGGGCCGCGGCCAGCCGGGCGGTGAGCGCGTCGACCGCCACCGAGACCCGCACGTTGGCCGCGCCGTCGGCGTAGACGTAGTTGCCCAGCACCGGCCGCCCGGGCAGCGCGGACACCCAGTCGGCGACGGCCGGGACCTCGGAGACCAGGTCCGCCCCGGCCCGGCTCGCGTCGGGGCCCTCCCCCGCCACCGGGAACAGCAGCGTGCCCGCGCCGCGGCGGGCGGTGTCCAGCACCCGCTCCCACAGCTGCGGGCGGGGCAGGTCCACCCCGGCCACCCTGGCGCCCCAGCGCAGCAGCGCGGTCAGCGGCCCCATCTCGGCACCGGCTCCGAGGACCACCACGGTGGTGTCCGGCAGTGCCAGCCACTCGGGGTGGGCGGCCACCGTCCGCACCGCCTCCGCGCACGACGGCTCGACCACGCCGGCCTCCACCCACGCGTCCAGCCGGCGCAGCAGGGCGTCCCCGCGCAGCCGCGTGCCGCGGAACGGGACCGACAGCTCCCGCTCCGGCTCGGCACCGCCGCGCACCTCGGCCGTGCCCGGGGTGCGGCCGGCCGGAGCGGCGGCGAGCGCCTCGAGCCCGGTCTCGCCGGCCGGTCCGGCCACCCGCATCCGCCGGTGCAGGGAGGCCAGGCCCGCGTCGGCGATCGACAGCGCGGCCGCACGGGAGGGCAGCCCCGCCTCGACCAGCCGGCGGAAGTGCGGCAGGTAGCCCGCCCGCCAGGTGGTCTCCCGCTCCGCCGCGGCCGCGCCGGTCGGGTCCACCGGGCGCAGGGCGTCGGCGACGACCGCCCGGCCGAGCGCGGCGGTGCTGCGCCGCCCGTCCGGACCGGCCGGGAAGACGACCCCGGTGTCGTCGGCCATCAGTCCACCGTCATGGGCGCGTCCGCCGGGGCCCCGGCCTCCAGCCACCGCAGCAGCGTGCGGGCGCCGTAGCCGGTTCCGCCCTTGACGACCTCCGCGTCGTCGGAGCCGGCGCGCGCCGGACCCGCCACATCGAGGTGCGCCCACGGCAGGTCGCCGGCGAAGGGACGGAGGAACAGCGCGGCGGTCGTCCCGCCCGGGTTGCCGGGCGCGTTGTTGGCGTCGGCGACCGCGCTCTCCAGCAGGTCCAGGTGCTCCTCGGCCAGCGGCATCCGCCACACCGGCTCGCCGGCGTGCGCGGCGGCGGTGCGCAGCGCGTCGGCCAGCCCGTCGGTGGTGGCGTAGAGCCCCGCGGTGCGGGTGCCCAGCGCGACCTTCATCGCGCCGGTCAGGGTGGCGACGTCCACCAGCACGGTCGCGCCCAGGTGCAGCCGCCCGTGCGCCAGCCCGTCGGCCAGCACCATCCGGCCCTCGGCGTCGGTGTTGAGCACCTCCGTCGTCCGGCCGCCGACGTGCCGGACGACGTCGGCCGGGCGGTAGGAGGAACCGGAGACGGCGTTCTCCGCGGCCGGGACGACGGCGGTCACCGCGACCGGCAGCCGCAGCCGCGCGGCGGCGTCCACCGCGGCGAGGACGGCGGCGCCACCGGCCATGTCGGTCTTCATCTCACGCATGCCGGCGGTGGGCTTGATCGAGATGCCGCCGGTGTCGAACGTGATGCCCTTGCCGACGAGGACCGGGTGCCCGGGCCGCGCCGTCGGCGGCCGGTAGGCCGCCACCACCAGCCGCGGCGGGCTGGCCGAGCCGCCGCCGACGGCGAGGACGCCGCCGAAGCCGCCGGCCCGCAGCTCCTCGGGGCCCAGCACGGTGACGGTGACGTGCGGCAGGCCGCCCAGCCGGGCGAGGGCCTGGTCGGCCAGCCAGGCGGGGTCCTTGGTGTTGCTCGGCGTGTTGACCAGGTCGCGGGCCCAGGCGACCGCGCGGCCGGTGACGTCACCCGCGCGGGCGGCCGCGGTGACGGCGGGATCGGCGGCGTCGGCGGCCACGACGGTGACGGTGGCCAGCCGCGGCGGGTGCGGCCGGGACGTCTCCCGGAACCGGTAGCCGGCCAGGAGCGCGGCCTCGACGGCGGCGCGGACCTCCTCGGCGCCGGCCGGGGCGGCGGCGTCGTCCACCGGGAGGACGAGCCGGCGGGCCCCGTGCTCGGCGAGGGTCTGGGCGCGGCGGACCGCGGCGCCGACGAAGGCCCGCAGGTCGGGCAGCGTGGTTTCGCCGACGCCCACCGCGACCACGCTGCGCGGGCGCCGGCCGGGGATCGGGACGTTGGTGACCGTGCCGGGCCGGCCGCGGTTGCCGGTGTCGCGCAGGGCGCCGGCGAGCAGCGCGCCGTCGACCGGCGCGTCCGGGCCGTCCAACCAGCCGGGCAGCGTCGCGCCGGAGCCGACCGGGACGGCGAGGACGTCGTCCTCCCCGAGCGTCGGCAGGGTGGACAGGACCTCGACCCGCGTCGTCCTGCGCGGGGCTGCCCGGGGGCAGCTGCGCTGCGGTGTTCAGCTGGTCGCGCCCTTCAGTGCCTCGGAGAGGGCCGCGGCCTCGTCGGGCGACAGCTCGACGACCAGGCGACCACCGCCCTCGAGCGGTACCCGCATGACCAGGCCGCGCCCCTCCTTGGTGACCTCCAGGGGACCTTCACCAGTGCGCGGCTTCATGGCCGCCATGCGTGCCTCCTTCATCGGCCGCCCCGAGCGGTGAGCTGCGGTGCGGCGTCTCGTCGATGCTGTGAGCTCCGGTCCCCATGATCCCAGTTCCGGTGCGGAGGACCAACACGAGGTCCAGGACCCCCCTGCCCCCCACCCCTCGCTGGCGCTCGCGGCGGGTCCCTGCAGGGGGGCCGTTCCAGCACGTCACCGTGCCCGGAAGCACTCGACCACGTGGTCGTCGACCATGCCCGTGGCCTGCATCAGCGCGTAGGCGGTGGTCGGGCCGACGAAGACGAAGCCGCGCCGCTTCAGCTCCTCGGCCATCGCCGTCGACTCGGCGGTGGTGGCCGGGACGTCGGCCAGCGTGGCCGGCCGGGGCCGCGGAGCGGTCGGCGCGAACGACCACAGCAGGGCGTCGAGCCCCTCCGGGACCCGCTGCGCCGCGCGGGCGTTGGTGACCGCCGCCCGCACCTTGGCCCGGTTGCGGACGATGCCCGCGTCCGCCATCAACCGGGCCTCGTCCTCCTCGGTGAACGCGGCCACCGCGTCGATCGAGAACCCGGCGAAGGCGGCGCGGAACGCGGGGCGCTTGCGCAGGATCGTGATCCAGGACAGCCCCGACTGGAACGCCTCGAGGCAGAGCCGCTCGAACAGGGCGTCGTCCCCGTGCAGCGGGGTGCCCCACTCCTCGTCGTGGTAGGCCACGTACTCGGGGGCGCTGTCGCCCCACGCACATCTGACCAGCGCGGCGCGGCGGAGAGGGTCCACGGCGCGGAACGCTAGCCGCGGGCACCGACAGCCTCCTGGCCGGCCGAGTGGGGCTCAGCCGACCAGGTCGAGCACCCCGACCGGCCGGTCGGCCCACAGCCGTCGCGAGGCCTGCTCCGGATAGGCCCGGACCCCGCCGCGCTCCCCGACGTCGAACAGCCGGGTGAGCTGCCGGTCCTCGTCGTGCGCCGGCCAGCCCGGGTCGCCGTCGCGGGCGAACGCCGTCCACGCCGTCTGCAGCTGCGCGGAGACGTCGACCGCCTCGGCCGGGGGCGGAGTGCCCAGCAGCATCGGCGCCAGCCCCTGGTCGAGCACGCCGAAGACCAGGGGGACGTCGAGGGCGTGGCAGGCGCCCAGCACCCCGCCGGCGGCCGGGGCCGGCCAGGTCAGCTCGTACAGGTGGCTCCGCCCGCCGCCGGCGGTGTGCGCGGTCGCCAGGTGGAGGCTGGGCACCCGGAACATCCGGTCCGAGCGGGCCAGGACGTACCGCTCCTCGGCGTCCGCCTCCGGGAAGGCCGCCCGGACCCGCGCCCCGGCGTCCGGGCCGGGCCCGAAGACGGCCGCCGACTCGGCGGCCATCTCCTCGGTGACCCGGCCGGCCAGCCCGTCGAGGGTGAGGAACAGCCGCCACTCGTCCCGGTTGTGGCCGACGACGAGCGGGACGTCGCGGGCGGCCCCGGCGGCCAGCGCGGTCCACGGGTCCCGGGGCAGCACCTCCCCGTCGACCACGGGCGAGAAGGGCGTGGGGGTGTGCGCGACCAGGCCCCAGCGCGCCAGGGTGGCCATCCGCCGGTCGAGCTGCGCCAGCGCCGCCAGGAGGTCCGCCGGCGGCACGTCGGCCAGCGCCGCGGCCGACGGCGCCCGCCCCAGCGGCGCGACGAGCTCGGCGCTGACGTCCCGGGCCAGCGCGGGCGTGAAGAAGGTCCCGGGCACGCTCTGCGCCACGGCCTGGGCGAACAGCCCCGCCGCGGCGGGCATCGCCAGGAGCGAGGCGATGGCCCCGGCCCCGGCGGACTCCCCGAAGACGGTCACCCGCGCGGGGTCACCGCCGAACGCGGCGATCTCCTCCTGCACCCAGCGGAGGGTGGCGACGAGGTCGAGGAGCGCCCGGTTGGCCGGCGCGCCCTCGAGCTCGGCGTAGCCCTCGATGCCGACCCGGTGGTTGGCGGTCACCACGACCGCGCCCGAGCGGGCCAGGGCCGACCCGTCGTAGCCCGGCTCCGCCGCCGAGCCCATCCGGTAGGCGCCGCCGTACACCCAGACCAGCACCGGCAGCCCGCCGGCGCCGGGGTCCGGCGTCCACACGTTCACCGTCAGCCAGTCCGACGCGTCGTGACGGACCGGGAGCCCGGCCGCGGCTCCCGGCGGAGGAGGCCCCATCCACGCCTGGGGCGGCGGCGGCCCGAACACGTCGGCCTCGCGGACGCCCTCCCACGGCGGGGCCGGGCGGGGCGCCTGGAACCGCAGCGCGCCGACCGGTGGCGCGGCGAACGGGATGCCGCGGAACACCGACGTCCCGTGCTCCGTCCGCCCCCGGACGGCGCCGGCCCGGAGGCGGACGACGGGGGACGGGGTCTGCTCACTCATGCGGGGTTCCTCCCGATCAGGGGACGGCGGCGTCGACGCCCGCCGACGGCAGGCGGTCGGTGCGGACGGGGCCGCGCCGGGTGGCGAGCGCGCACCCCAGCACGATGACCGGCAGGCCGACGGCGAGGCCCAGGGTGAACGGCTCGTCGAGCAGCAGCACGCCGAGCAGCACCGCCACGGCCGGGTTGAGGAAGGTGATCACCAGCGCGCGCTGCGGGCCCACCTCGCGGATCAGGGCGAAGAAGAGGGCGAGGGCCACCGCGGTGCACAGCACGCCGAGCACGACGACCGACAGCAGCGCGTCGGCCGGCGCGCGGGCCGCCGTCCCCAGCTGCGGAACGGCGAACGGCGCGTAGACGACCGCGGTCACCGTGAGCGCCACCGCGCTGGCGGCCACCCCGGGGACGTCGGGCAGCGCGCGGCTGACGATCAGCGGCGCCGTGGCGTAGCCGACCACCACCAGGGCCACCGCGAGCAGCGGCAGCAGCGCCAGCCCCTCGACGTCCAGGCCCAGCAGGACGGCGATGCCCGCGACCCCCAGCCCCATGCCGGCCAGCCGCACCGGGGTCAGCCGCTCCTCCTCCCCCGCCACCCGGGCGGCCAGGGCGGCGACGAAGGGCACCCCGGCGACCAGCAGCCCGGTCAGTGAGCTGGACAGCGTCTGCTCGGCGTAGGACAGCAGCAGCCAGGGGCCGGTCATCTCCAGCACGGTGAACAGCAGCAGCGGGCGCCAGTGCCGCAGCGCCGGGCGCAGCTGGCCGCGGGCCACCGTCCACGGCAGCAGCAGCGCCGCTCCGAGGACGCAGCGCCCGAACACGACGACCACCGGCGACAGGTCTCCGACGGCCACCTTGATGAGCAGGTACGGCACGCCCCAGATGACCGACATCGCCAGGAACAGCGCCCAGCCCCGGCGGCTCACCGCTCCCGACCCGTGGCGCTGCCCGACCTCACGGCGCTCATCCTGCCCGACCCCTCCGACGTGCCAAGGTGGTGCCGTGTCGCAGTACTGGACCTTCGTCGTCTTCGCCGCGGTGCTCGTCCTCGTCCCGGGGGCGGACTTCGCGGTGGTCGTCAAGAACACCCTCGGCGGCGGACGGCGACGGGGCGCGTGGTCGGCCGCGGGCGTCACCGCCTCCAACGTCGTGCAGGGCGCCGCCGCCGCGACCGGGCTGGGCGCGCTGGTCGTCCGGGTGGGGCCGCTGTTCCAGGCGATCCGCTGGATCGGGGTGGCCTACCTGGTCTGGCTGGGCCTGCAGGCGCTGCGCTCCGCCGTCCGCGGCCGCTACCGGGCGTACCCCGCGGGCGAGCGGCTCCCGGGGCAGGCGCTGACCGGCTTCCGGCAGGGCTTCGTCTCCAACATCACCAACCCGAAGGTGCTGGCCTTCTACCTCGCCGTGCTGCCCCAGTTCCTCGGTCCGGCGACCCCGGTGCCGGTGCTGGCCGCGTACGCCCTCACCCACGCCGTCCTGGGGCTGGGCTGGCTGCTGCTGCTCGTCGCCGGGCTGGACCGTGCCCGGGCCGTCCTGGCCCGGCGGCCGGTCCGTCGCGCGCTGGACGCCCTGACCGGTGTCGCGCTGCTCGGCTTCGGCGCCCGGCTGGCCGCCGAGCGGGCCTGACCCGATTACCCCGCCGGGCGCGCGGGCACGGGACGGCGGTGCCCCCCGATGCCCGGATCGCGCCCGGCCGGCGGCTGCTGGTCTCCGGACTGCTGGTCGGCGCCGGCCTGATGGGCGCGGTCGACGAGATCGTGTTCCACCAGCTGCTGCACTGGCACCACTTCTACGACCGCGCGAGCGGGGCGGCCGGCCTGGTGTCCGACGGCGTGCTGCACGCGGCCACCCTGTCGGCGGTCGTGGCCGGTCTGGCCCTGCTGGCCGACCTCCGGCGCCGCGGCGCCCTCGACCGGCCGCGCTGGTGGGCGGCGGTGCTGCTGGGCGCCGGCGGCTTCCAGCTGTGGGACGGCGTCGTCGACCACAAGGTGCTGCGGGTGCACCAGGTCCGCTACGGCGTCGACGTCACCGGGTACGACCTCGCGTGGGTCGGCGCCGCGGTCGTGCTGCTGGCCGCCGGCGCGCTGCTGCTGTACCGCACCCGCCGGCGGCCGTGACCGCGGCCGCGGTCCCGCTGCTCGCCGCCGCCCTCTACGTGGCGGCGACGTGGCGCTGCCGCGTGCCCTGGCCCCTGGCGCGGACGGCGACGTGGCTGGCCGGCCTCGCAGCGGTCGCCGCAGGCTGGGTGCTGGCCGGCGCGCACTCCGACCTGCGGCAGCACATGGCCGGGCACCTGCTGCTGGGCATGCTCGGCCCCCTGCTGCTCGTGCTGGCCGCGCCGGTCACGCTGGCGCTGCGCGCGCTGCCGGTCGGCGCCGCCCGCCGGCTCGCCCGGGCGCTGCGCACGCGGCCGGCGCGGTGGCTGACCGATCCGCTGGTCGCCGTTCCGCTCAACGCCGCCGGGTTGTGGCTGCTCTACGGCACCGGCCTGCACACCGCGCTCGTGCACCGGCCGGCGCTGGGCGCCCTCGTCTCCGTGCACGTGCTGGTCAGCGGCTACCTCGCCACCGCCGCGGTGCTCGCCGTCGACCCCGCACCCCACCGCCGCGGCGTCGGCGTCCGGGCGGGCGCCCTGGCCGCCGGGATGGCGGCGCACGACGTCCTGGCCAAGTGGCTGTACGCCGCCCCGCCGGCCGGCCTGACCTCGGTCGAGGAGGGCGCCCGGCTGGTGTACGACGGCGGCACGGTCGTGTCGCTGCTGACCGCCGCGGTGCTGTGGCGGCGGTGGTACGTCAGCCGCGCCGCCGTCCGCCCGGAACGAGGTCAGCCGACCGGCCAGGCGACCTCCAGGTGCACCGTCGCCGGCTCGACGTCCCGGCCGGTGAGGTAGACCTCCGCCGGGCTGCCGGTCCGCTCCAGGCCCGCCGCGTCGCACCAGCGGGCGACCGCGTCGTAGGCGTCGAGGATGCGGGGGAACTCCGCCTGGTCACGGGTCAGCGCGGTGACCGCCTCCCGCCCGGCGGGCTGCAGCCGCACGCGGAGGTCGGCGACCGGCTCCACCGACCCGGTGAACGGGACCGCGACCTCGACCGGTCCGTCGCTGTCCTCGGTGACCATGCCGTGGTAGACGACCCGCAGGGCGCCGGCGCGGGCCGCACCGGAGGCGGTCAGGTGCTCCTCGATCGCCTGCCGCGCGGTGGTGATGAAGCCGTCGAGCTCCTCGACGGTCAGCCGCCGCTCGGCGGTCAGCAGCTTGTGCTCGCCGGTGGTGCGCAGCGCGACGTGGGGCACGGGGTCCTCCGGGGATGGGTCGGTCCCGCCGGGAGCCCGGCGGAGCAGGTGGGTGACCAGCAGTCGCCGGCGGGCCAGGTCGTCCTCGACCCCGGCCCACCAGCGCTCGACGGCGGCGGTCCGGTCGGCCGCGGGGAGGTCCACCACCGCGCGCACCCGGGCCAGCGGCATGCCGGCCCGGCGGAGCAGCCCGATCAGGCGGGCCCGCTCCACCTGGGCCGGGGCGTACCAGCGGTAGCCGGTCCGCCCGTCGACGCGGACGGGAGCCAGCAGCCCCTGGGCGCCGTAGAGCCGCAGCGCCTTGGCCGACAGCCGGGTGCGGCGCAGGAACTCACCGACCCGGAGCAGGTGCTCGTCCACCCCCGCAGCCTGCGGCCGGCCCCAGGGGCCGGGTCAAGCCGGCGCCCGGACCTCGCCGGCGAGGTAGGCGCGGCGCCGCTCCGTCGGGAACCGCTCGATGGCGTACCGCAGCGCCGTCCGCGGCATCCGCCCGTAGCGGGGGCCGAGGAACTCCTCGGCGACCGCGCGGTCGCGGTTGCCGACCTCGCGCAGCATCCAGCCCACCGCCTTCTGCACCAGGTCGGCGGGGTCGGTCAGCAGCCGGTCGGCCAGGTGCAGGGTGGGCCCGAACCGGCCGGCGCGGACGAAGGCGAACGTGGCCATGACCGCGATCCGGCGGTCCCAGACCGACGGCGACGCGGCCAGCTCGTCCAGCACGGCGTGGTCCCGGTCGAGGAGCCAGGGCCCGAGCAGGTAGGGCGCCGAGGCGTCCACCAGGTCCCAGTTGGACACGCACTCCCGGCGGCGCAGGTACAGCTGCACGATCCGCTGCCGCTCGGCGTCGTCGGCCCGCTCGAACCGCTGCACCAGCACGAACAGCGCGGTCAGCCGATCCTCGTGCAGCGGGCTGGTCAGCAGCTCCTCGACGTCGCCCAGCGGGGTCGTGAGCGCGTGCCGCCGGGCGATCCGGCGCTGCTCGGGGACGCCGATGCCGAGGAAACGGTCACCCTCGCCGTAGCCACCGGGCCGCGCCTGGAAGTACCGGGCCATCCCGGCGGCCCGCTCCGGATCGGCGGCCGCGGCGAGGTCGGCCCGGATGGCCGCGGCGCTCACTCGCCGTCGCAGTCCTCCGCCGGCGCTCCCCCGCCCCCGGACGCGAGCCACGGCACCGGAGCCGCCCCCACGGGCTCCCGGGCGGGGACCTGCTCCGTCCGCGCGTCCTCCGGAACCCGGACCAGCCGCTCGAACTGCTCGAGGGAGATGGCGTACTCGCTCATGGGCCCAGTGTGGGGTCGCCGAGCCGCACCTGACCAGCGGGAACTCAGCCGGGGTGGGCAGCCGCGAAGGCGGCGAACCGGCGCAGCGACCGGCGGATCCCGACGACGACGAACGGCCGGACCAGGGGCCAGCCCGCCCGGCCGAGCAGGCCCAGGGGCAGGTACAGCCGCTCGGTCCACTCCAGCGTCGCGGCCGTGCCGCGCGGCGTCACCACGAAGATCCCCGGCCCGCGCACGACCCGGCCGGTGTGCTGGACGACCACGCGCCGTGGCGGGTCCCACTCGGTGACCACCATCGTGTCCAGCACGCCCACGTGCCGGCCGCGCCGCCACGGGAGACCGGTGCGCGCGGCCAGCCGGGCGCCGACGCCCTGCGTCGTCGCACCGACGACCTCGACGTCGGTGAGCAGCATCCACTCCCCCTGCCGGGTCCAGTCGGTCAGCGCGGCCCACACCCGCTCGGGCGGCGCGGCGACGTCGACGGTCTCGACCAGCTCAGGCACCGGCGGCAGCTCCGTTCGTCCCGGGACCGGCCGGGGCGTCGTCGCGGGGGACGGCGTCCAGGCGGGCGCGCAGCGCGGTCAGCTCGCCGTCCCGCTCCTCGATGGTCCGGGCCAGCTGCTCGAGCAGCCAGTCGACCTCGGTCATCCGGTACCCGCGCGCGGTCACCGAGAGGCGCAGCCCGCGGACGTCGTCCGCGGTGACCGGGCGGTCGTCGGGCAGCTCCACCGGCGAGCGGTCGGGGTCGGCCGGCGGCTGCGACTCCCCTCGGCCGAGCAGCACGGCCCCCGCGAGGAAGACCAGCCCCCCGACCACGAGGACGGTCACGACGAAGACGACGGCGGCGAGCACGTCACGCGTCGCTGGGACCGTCGGCGGGCGCGGCCCGCATCCCGCCACCGTTGTCGCCGGCCTGCCGGGCCGCCTCGGCCTCCTGGATGACGCGGATCACCTCGTCGACGTCGTCGGTGACGGTGATCAGGTCCAGGTCGTTCGGGCCGATCGTGCCGGCGGCCGCCATCGTCTCCCGGATCCAGGTCAGCAGCCCCGACCAGTACTCGGTCCCGACGAGGACCACCGGGAAGCGGGTGACCTTGCGGGTCTGCACGAGGGTCAGCGCCTCGAACAGCTCGTCGAGAGTGCCGAAGCCCCCGGGGAGGATGACGAAGGCCTGCGCGTACTTCACGAACATCGTCTTGCGGACGAAGAAGTAGCGGAAGGCGATGCCGACGTCGACCCACTCGTTGAGCTCCTGCTCGAACGGCAGCTCGATGCCCAGCCCGACCGACAGCCCGCCGGCCTCCGACGCCCCCCGGTTGGCCGCCTCCATCGCGCCGGGCCCGCCGCCGGTGATGACGGCGTACCCGGCGTCGACCAGCGCGGCGCCGATCCGCACGCCGGCGTCGTAGTGCGGGTGGTCGCGCGGCGTGCGGGCGCTGCCGAAGACGCTCACCGCCCGCGGCAGCTCGGCCAGCAGGCCGAAGCCCTCGACGAACTCGCTCTGGATGCGGAGCACGCGCCACGGGTCGGTGTGCACCCAGTCGGTGGGCCCGCGCCGGTCGAGCAGCCGGGCGTCGGTCGTCGTCCCCTGCGTGCGCGGGTCCGGCTCGCCGCCGCGCAGCATGATCGGGCCGCGGTGGCGGGTCGGCCGCGGCTTGCGGCCGGTGGCGGGCTCGGGGGTGGTGGTCATCCGGGCTCCTCGGTGGGGGGAGTCGACAGGTAGGCGACGAGCGCGTCCTCGGCCGGCTGCAGCCGGTCGACGGCGACGTGCTCCTCACGGGTGTGGGCCAGCTGGGGGTCGCCCGGCCCGTAGTTGACGGCCGGGATGCCGAAGGCGGCGAAGCGGGCGACGTCGGTCCAGCCGAGCTTGGCCCGGGCGGGGCGGCCCACGGCGGCGACGAAGGCGGCCGCCGCCGGCTCGCTCAGCCCCGGCAGCGCTCCCCCGGCGTTGTCCACGACGGTGAGCGTCGCGCCGGCCGCGACGGCCGCGGCGAAGACCTCGCGGACGTGGGCCTCGGCGGCGTCCTCGTCCCGGTCGGGCGCGTAGCGGAAGTTCACCGTCACCGCGCACGCGTCGGGGATCACGTTGCCCGCGACCCCGCCCTCGATCCGGACGGCGTTGAGCCCCTCCCGGTAGGTGCAGCCGTCGATCTCCACCTCGCGCGCGGCGTAGCCGGCCAGCGTCGCGAGGATCCCGGCGGCCCCGTGGATCGCGTTGTCCCCCAGCCAGCTGCGCGCGCTGTGCGCCCGCCGTCCCGGCACCTCGAGCACCGCCCGCAGCGTGCCCTGGCAGCCCGCCTCGATCTCGCCGTCGGTCGGCTCGAGCAGGATCGCGAGGTCGCCGTAGAGCCAGCCGCGGCGCTCCCGCGCCACCCGGCCGAGACCGTTCTTGACCGCCTCGACCTCCTCGTTGTCGTAGAAGACGAAGGTGAGGTCGTGCGCCGGCTCCGCCCCGGGGACGCCGAACCGCCCGGCCAACCGCAGCATGACCGCGTCGCCGGACTTCATGTCGCTGGTGCCGCAGCCGTAGAGCCGCCCGTCCTCGACCCGGCTGGGGACGTTGTCGGCGATCGGCACGGTGTCCAGGTGCCCGGCGAGGACCACCCGGGTCGGCCGGCCGAGGCCGGTCCGGGCCAGGACGGCGTCGCCGACCCGCTCCACCTCCAGCCCGCCGAGCCCGCGCAGCGCCGCCTCGACCGCGTCGGCCAGCGGCTCCTCGGTGCCCGACACCGACGGGGTGTCGACCAGCGCGCGGGTCAGGGTCAGGACGTCGGCGGACAGGTCGAGCGCGGCACTCACGACACCCGAGCCTACGGGCGCCCCCGTCGCCGGGTCGCCGCAGCGCGCCAGGGCACCGGCCCGTCGCCCGGCGTTCACCGCCCGGACCTCGGGCACGCCCGCAGGCCGCGCTCGGTAGCGTCCTCGCCGTGACCGATCCCGCCCCGCGCTCCGCCGTCGCCGCCGGCCTGGCCACCGTGACCCCGTCGGGCACGGTGCTCGACACCTGGTACCCCGAGCCCCGCCTCGGTGCGCCCGCGGGCGCACCGGCCGGCACCACCCGGCTGGGTGCGCTGGAGCTCTCCGGCGAGCTGGGCCCGGACTACGGCGGCCTGGTCCGCAGCGACGAGGCCCGCGGCGTCGAGGTGATCGCCGTCCGCACCGTCATCCCGGACCTCGCGGCGCCCCCGGTGGACACCCACGACGTCTGGCTGCGGCTGCACCTGCTCTCGTCCCGGCTGATCCGCCCCCACGGCGCGGACATGACCGGCGTCTTCGGACTGCTCACCAACGTGGCGTGGACCAGCGCCGGGCCGGTGGAGGCGGCGACGTTCAACGTCCACCGGCTGCGGGCGGCGCTGGGCCACGTGACCGTGTTCGGGGTCGACAAGTTCCCCCGGATGGTCGACTACGTCATCCCCTCCGGCGTCCGCATCGCCGACGGCGACCGGGTGCGGCTGGGCGCCCACCTCGCCGAGGGCACGACGGTCATGCACGAGGGCTTCGTGAACTTCAACGCCGGCACGCTGGGTCCCTCGATGGTCGAGGGCCGGATCAGCGCCGGGGTCGTCGTCGGGGCCGACAGCGACGTCGGCGGCGGCGCCTCGATCATGGGCACCCTCTCCGGCGGCGGCAAGCAGGTCATCTCCATCGGCTCGGGCTGCCTGCTGGGCGCCAACGCCGGCGTCGGCATCTCCCTCGGCGACCGGTGCGTCGTGGAGGCCGGCTGCTACGTGACCGCGGGCTCGCGGGTCACCCTGCCCGACGGGTCGGTGGTCAAGGCCGCCGAGCTCTCCGGCCGCGACGGGCTGCTGTTCCGGCGCAACAGCGTCAGCGGCGCGCTGGAGGCCCTGCCGCGCGACGGCGACTGGGGCGCCCTGAACGCCGAGCTGCACAGGAACTGAAGGCAACCGGACTCTGCGCGCCGAGAGTCCGGGTTGACCGAACCCCGTCGGTTTCCGCGGAAACCGACGGCCTCCGGCACTACGCTCCCCGCACTCAAGCGTGGAGTGAGCCGGAGGAGACGACGGTGGCCGACCAGCGGACCAAGATCCTGCTCGACGAGTCCCAGCTGCCGACGCAGTGGTACAACGTCGTGCCCGACCTGCCCAGCCCTCCCCCGCCGCCGCTGCACCCGGGGACGCTGCAGCCGGTGGGACCCGACGACCTCGCCCCGCTCTTCCCGCCGGACCTCATCGCCCAGGAGGTCACCGCCGAGCGCTTCGTCGACATCCCCGGTGAGGTGCTCGACGTCTACCGGCTGTGGCGGCCCTCGCCGCTGTACCGCGCGCACCGGCTGGAGAAGGCCCTCGGCACCCCCGCCCGCATCTACTACAAGTACGAGGGCGTCTCGCCGGCCGGCTCGCACAAGCCGAACACCGCCGTCCCCCAGGCCTTCTACAACGCCGAGGCCGGCGTCCGGAAGCTGACCACCGAGACCGGCGCGGGCCAGTGGGGCACGGCACTGGCGTTCGCCAGCGCCCTGTTCGACCTCGAGTGCGAGGTGTGGATGGTCGGCGCCTCCTACGACCAGAAGCCCTACCGGCGGACCATGATGGAGACCTTCGGCGCCACGGTGCACCGCTCGCCGTCCGAGCTCACCGCGGCCGGCCGGGCGATCCGCGCCGAGGACCCGCAGCACCCCGGGTCGCTCGGCATCGCGATCAGCGAGGCGGTGGAGGTCGCGGCGGCGGACCCGGACACCCGGTACGCGCTCGGCAGCGTCCTCAACCACGTGCTGCTGCACCAGACGGTGATCGGCGAGGAGGCGCTCCTGCAGCTGGCCGCCGTCGGCGACACCCCCGACGTGGTCGTCGGCTGCACCGGCGGTGGCTCCAACTTCGGCGGGCTGGTGTTCCCGTTCCTCCGGGAGAAGCTCGCCGGCCGGATGTCCCCGGTCATCCGCGCCGTCGAGCCGGCGTCCTGCCCGTCACTGACCCGCGGCGTGTACGCCTACGACTTCGGTGACACCGCCGGCATGACCCCGCTGCTGAAGATGCACACCCTCGGTCACCGGTTCATCCCCGACCCCATCCACGCCGGTGGGCTGCGCTACCACGGGATGTCGCCGCTGCTGTCGCACGTCTACGAGCTGGGCCTGGTGGAGGCGCTCGCCCTGCCGCAGACCGAGTGCTTCGCGGCGGCCGTGCGCTTCGCCCGGACCGAGGGCATCGTCCCGGCGCCCGAGCCCTCCCACGCGCTGGCCGCCTGCATCCGCGAGGCGCTGGCCTGCCGCGAGTCCGGCGAGGAGCGGGTGATACTCACCGCGCTGTGCGGGCACGGCCACTTCGACCTCGCCGCCTACGAGGCCTACCTCTCCGGCCGGATGACCGACGAGGCGGTGACCGACGAGCGCCTCGCGCCGGGCCTCGCCGAGCTGCCCACGGTCCCCGCCGGCGCCTGAGCCGGGTCCCCCCAGGTATAGGAAGCTCTCCCCCCGTCCGGCGCGCCGCGCACGGGGGGAGAGCTTCCTATACCTCGTCAGTCGAGGTCGCCAGGACCGGGGGTCTCCGGGGTGTTGGACGGCGCGGCGGCGGGGACGTCGAGGTGCTCCAGCAGCGCCACCACGAACTCCTGCGGGCGCTCCACGTGCGGGGAGTGCCCGACGCCGGGCAGCACGACCTCCCGGTAGGCGCCGCCCGAGGCCGCGTACCGGTCGAGCACCGCCCGCGTCTGCGTGACCATCGGCTGCGGCGGGCACACCTCCTGGCCCGGCCAGCCGGGCACCGCCCCGAGCGCGCCGAGCTGCGCCAGGTCGAACACCGACGCGTCGGAGACGATCGCGTCGGCGTCCCCGCGGATCCACAGCACCGGGGGCTTGTCGGCCAGGTCGACGATCCCGCTGAGGTCGAAGACCGTCGGCGCCATCGTGTTGAGCACCCCGCGGCTGCCCGGGGCCACGCCCGGCCAGGTGGCGCTCGTGGCCGGGTCGCCGGGGTAGTGCTCCTCGCCGGTGCGGGTGCTCAGCATCGAGGCGACGAACACGTCCTCCAGCTGCGGGTCCAGCGGCAGGGACCCCGGCGCCACGTAGAAGGCCCGCAGGATCGACCGGGGGCTGGTCGGCTCGTCGGCGCCGGTGTCCCCCGCGGCGATGGCGGCGACGAACGCGGGGTTGGCCGCGCCCGCGCCCGCGCCGGCGCCGTCCTCGGCCAGCCGCCGTCCCTCCGGCCCGGCGGTGCCGCCGAAGCCGTACGGCGAGATGGGGGCGACCAGGACGACGGACGCCACCCGCTGCGGGGCGTCGAGCAGGTACTGCAGCACCACGCCGGCACCCATGCTCCAGCCGACGAGGTGCACCCGCTGCAGGCCGAGCGTCTCCACCAGGGCGGCGAGGTCGTCGGCCCAGTCGCGCACGCCGCGCCGGGCGTCGATGGGCAGCGGGTCGGTGTCGCCGTAGCCGCGCAGGTCGACGGCGAACGGCCGCACCCGCCCGGTCTCGGCGAGGGCCAGCAGCGGCTGCTGCCAGAACAACCCGCTGCTGACGTTCCCGTGCACGAACAGCACCGCCTCGCCGGGGCCGGCGGGGTCCACGCCGTCGGGGTGCAGCACGTGCTGCGTCAGGCGCGGGGTGGGGACCCGGGTGCTGGTGATGCCGGGCAGCAGGACGTCGCTCATCGGTCTCCTCGAGGTGGCGGGCGCAGGCACCCTAGCGACGGACACCTCTCCGCGGCACCACGGAACTCCCAGCCCGCGCCCTTACAGTCGACGGCGATGCCCAGCGGACGGAGTGCGACCACGGCCCGCCCGGTCCGCAGGACGACGTCGGCGCGCCGCCGCCCGAGCAGCAACCGCCGTCCCGCGCGCCGTCCGTCGCCGACCCGCCGCCCCCCGGCCGGCCGCCGGCAGACGGTGGCCTCGTGGGGCTGGCTGGCCGTGGTCGTCGCCGTCGTCCTGCTCGTGGCGCTGACGCTCTCCGACGGCCCCGACCCGGAGGACGTCCCGCTGACGACCGCGGAGTGCACCCTGCCGGCCACCCGCGTCGCGCTGACCGGCGAGCAGATCGGCAACGCCCGGACGATCGCGCAGGTCGCCCGCGACCGCGGCCTCCCCGAGCGGGCGGTCGTCATCGCGCTGGCCACGGCGATGCAGGAGTCGGGCCTGCGCAACCTCGACTACGGCGACCGCGACTCCCTCGGCCTGTTCCAGCAGCGCCCGTCGCAGGGCTGGGGCACGCCGGAGCAGGTGCAGGACCCCGTCTACGCGGCCGGGAAGTTCTACGACGGCCTGGTCCGGGTGCCCAACTGGCAGACCGGGGAGCTGACCCTCGTGGCGGACGCCGTGCAGCGCAGCGCGTTCCCGCTCGCCTACGGCAAGTGGGCGTCCCTGGCCGAAGAACTCACCATGGCGACGGCGAGCGATGACCTGAACTGCTACTGAACCGCCGCCGTATCCAGGGCCGGGTGCTCCCGCTCGCGTCGGAAACCGTGCCCACCCGGGCCAGGCGGGACGACGGGACGCTCAGGCGCCGAGGCGCTCCACGGCGGTGGCGACCCGCTCGTCGGCGGCGGTGAGCGCCAGGCGGACGTGCCGGGTGCCGGCCGGGCCGTAGAAGGAACCCGGAGCGGCGACGATGCCCAGCCCGGCGAGCCAGTCGATCGTCGTCCAGCAGTCCTCGTCGCGGGTGACCCACAGGTAGAGGCCGGCCTCGGAGTGGTCGATGCGGGCACCGGCCGCCCGGACCGCCGGGGCCAGCGCCGCCCGCCGGGCCCCGTACCGCTCCCGCTGCGCCTCGACGTGCGCGTCGTCGGCCAGGCCGGCGACCATCGCGGCCTGCACCGGCCCGGGTACCAGCAGGCCGAGGTGGCGGCGCACCTCCCAGACCTGGCGGACCAGCTCCGGGTCACCCGAGAGCAGGCCGGCCCGGTACCCCGCGGCCGTGGACTGCTTGGACAGCGAGTGCACGGCCAGCAGGCCGGCGTGGTCCTCGCCGGCGATCGCCGGGTGCAGGATCGAGCGGGGCGTCACGTCCCAGCCCAGGGTCACGTAGCACTCGTCGGCCACGACCGGGACGCCGTGCGCCCGGCCCCAGGCCACCCACGCCCGCAGCTGGTCGTCGGAGAGCACCCGGCCGTGCGGGTTGCCCGGGGAGTTGAGCCAGGCGAGCACGACGCCGGTGGCGTCGGCCGGCGGCGTGTCGGTGCGCCGCACGCCGAGCCCGGCCAGCACGGCCCCCACCTCGTAGGTGGGGTAGGCGACCTCGGGGACGACGACGGTGCCGCCGCCGCGCAGCCCCAGCATCGTGGGCAGCAGCGCGACCAGCTCCTTGGAGCCAATCGTGGGGATCACCGACGGAGCAGTGCCCAGCGGGTCGGCCAGCCGGACGCCGAGCCGCCGCTGCAGCCAGCCGGCCGCGGCGGTGCGCAGGTCGGCGGTGCCCAGCGCCGTCGGGTAGCCGGGGGCGTTGCCGGCCGCGGCGAGGGCGTGCACCAGCACCTCGGGGGTGTCGTCGACGGGCGTCCCGATGGAGAGGTCGACGACGCCCCCGGGGTGCCGGGCCGCCTTCGCTCGCGCGCCGGCCAGGGAGTCCCAGGGGAAGTCGGGCAGCACCCCGGCGGCCGCCCCGCTGACGGTCGTCGTCAGTGCCCTTCCGCCTGCGGCGGCAGCGCGGCGACCAGCGGGTGGTCCCTGCCGATCTTGCCGGTCTTCGCCGCACCACCCGGGCTGCCGAGGTCGGTGAAGAACTCCACGTTGGCGTTGTAGAAGTCCTTCCACTTGTCCGGGACGTCGTCCTCGTAGTAGATGGCCTCCACCGGGCACACCGGCTCGCAGGCGCCGCAGTCCACACACTCGTCGGGGTGGATGTACAGCATCCGGTCGCCCTCGTAGATGCAGTCCACCGGGCACTCGTCGATGCACGCCTTGTCCAGGACGTCGACGCAGGCCTGGGTGATGACGTAGGTCACTCTGGTTCCCTCCTGGGGACGCGCGGCCTCGGGCACTGGTGTCCGGACCAGGCCGGTCCTCACCGTGCTCGGTCTTCTCCGGTGCTCAGTATGGCGCGTCGTCCGTGCCCGGGGCGCGACGGGTCGCCCCGGGACCCGCGCGGGCACCGCCGGGCGACACCCCGCAGGATCGCGACATGGGACAGAGCCGCGCACCCCTGGACGTCGCCGACCTGGAACGGCTCGCCGCACGGGGCTGGCGCGGCTCCGAGGAGGCGCCGCTCGGGGACTGGCTGCTGCGGGCCGGCGGGGGGTTCACCGGGCGGGCCAACTCCGCCCTCGTGGTGGGCGACCCGGGGGTCCCGCTGGACGAGGCGGTGGGCGCCGTCGCGGACTGGTACCGCGACCGGGGCCTGCGCCCGTGCGCCCAGCTGCCCGGGCGCCAGGCGCGCACCGCCGACGCCGCGTTCGCCGCCGCCGGCTGGGAGCGCGACGAGGACGTCCTCGTCCTCACCGCCCCGCTGGCCGCGCCCGCACCCGACGGCGCGGTCCCGGTGGAGCTCGCGGCCGAGCCGGACGACGCATGGCTGGCCGGCTACCACCACCGCGGCCGCCCGCTGCCCCCCACCGCCCGCGATGTGCTGACCAACGCCGAGGACGTCGTCTTCGCCTCGGTGCGGCTGGAGCCGGAGCCCGCGCCGCTGGCCGCCGTCGCGCGCGGCGTGGTCACCGGCGACTGGCTCGGGGTCGCCGCGGTCACCGTCGTCGAGGCCCACCGCCGGACCGGCCTGGCGACCGCCGTCATGGCCGCGGTGCAGCGCTGGGGTGCCGACCGCGGGGCGCGGTGGGTGTACCTGCAGGTGACGTCGTCGAACGAGCCGGCCCGGGCGCTCTACCGCCGCGCCGGGTTCATCGAGCACCACCGCTACCACTACCGGTACGCGGCCGGCTGACCGGCGCGGCCATCACCCGGCCCACGGCGAAGGCGGCGGCGACCACCCCGCACAGCAGGAAGGCCAGGCTGACGAACCCGGAGGCACCGCCGCCGGTGACGACCAGGTCCCCCTCCGGGCGGCGGATGCTGCCCCCGACGGCGATCACCAGCCAGACCAGCGCCGGCAGCGCCGCCGCGATCCGCGACCCGGTGAGCCGGGCGGCCAGCGACACCAGCAGCAGGTTGCCCACCACCGCCGCGGCCACCGAGACCGGGACGAGGACGCCGAACACCCGCAGCGGCAGCCAGAACACCTCGACCAGCGCCAGCTCCACCGCTGCCACGACGACCAGCAGCCCCGCCCCGGCCCGCGCCCAGGGGCTGCGGGTCATCCGGCCAGGCCGGCGAAGAGGTCGTCCTCCCAGCCGTTGGGCGCGGCACCGGCCGGCCCGCGCTCGCCCCGGACCAGGCGGTAGTACTCGATCCCGAGCACCTCCAGGCCGAGGTTGTTCGAGAGCGCGAAGAACGGCCCGTCGACGGTGATCTGCGTGCTGTGCGCGCGCATGGCGGCGTCCTTGCGGCCGGCGTGCGCCCGGCCGTCGACCGCGGCGGTCACCAGCTCGTCGGGGACGGCGAACGACACCTCCTCGACGTCGCCCAGCCCCTCGAACGGGGAGTCCTCCCCCAGGGCGGCCATCGCCTCGATGCCCTCCCGCAGGACCGAGCGGGGCATGCAGCACCAGTACACCTTGGCGACGTCCCAGGCCGGCCCGAGGTCGGGGCGGTAGCCCGGGTCGGCGGCGCGCTCGACGGCGGCCATCGCCACCCGGTGGGCCTGGATGTGGTCGGGGTGGCCGTAGCCGCCGTTCTCGTCGTAGGTGACGACGACCTGCGGCCGGACCTCGCGGACGACGGCGACCGCGTGCGCCACCGCCTCGTCCAGGTCGGCGTTCCAGAAGGCGCGCGGCTTGGCGTTGGCCGGGGTGCCCATCATCCCGGAGTCCCGGTAGCGGCCGGGGCCGCCCAGGAAGCGCCAGTCGGCGACCCCGAGGGCGTCCATGGCCCCCTGCAGCTCACCGATCCGGTAGCCACCGAGCTGGTCGGCGGCGTCGGCGGCGAGCAGCTCCAGCTCGGGCACGAGGACCTCGCCCTCCTCGCCCAGCGTGCAGGTGAGCAGGGTGACCGACGCCCCCTCGGCGGCGTAGCGCGCCATCGTCGCGCCGTTGTTGATCGTCTCGTCGTCGGGGTGGGCGTGCACGAGCAGCAGGCGTCGGTCGGCGGTCACGGGGGCATTCTCTCCGGGGGCTCTGACAGGGCAGCGGGCACGGCACCGGGACCGCTGCGGGCGGCCCCGGCGCCGTGCCCGCCGGGCTGGCTCTACTCGGCGTCGACGGGGACGACCATGCGGGCCTCGGCGAAGTGACACGCCGACGGGTGGCCCTGGCCGCGGTCGACCAGCGCCGGGGCCTCCTCGGCGCAGATGTCCTGCGCCTTCCAGCAGCGGGTGCGGAACCGGCAGCCCGAGGGCGGGTTCGCCGGGCTGGGCACGTCGCCCTGCAGGAGGATGCGGTCCTTCTGACCCCGCAGCGCCGGCTCGTGCAGCGGCACCGACGACAGCAGCGCCTGGGTGTAGGGGTGCGACGGCGCGGTGTAGACCTGCTCGTCGGTGCCCTGCTCCACGACGCTGCCCAGGTACATCACGGCGACCCGGTCGGAGATGTGCCGCACCACCGACAGGTCGTGGGCGATGAACAGGTAGGCCAGCCCGAATTCGTCCTGCAGGTCCTCCAGCAGGTTGACCACCTGCGCCTGCACCGAGACGTCGAGGGCCGACACCGGCTCGTCGCAGATGATGACCTCGGGCCGCAGCGCCAGGGCCCGCGCGATCCCGATGCGCTGCCGCTGGCCGCCGGAGAACTGGTGCGGGTAGCGGTTGACGTAGTCGGGGTTGAGGCCGACGCGGTCGAGCAGCTCCTGGGTGCGCTGCAGCCGGCCCTTCTTGGGGGCGACGTCGGCGTGCACCGCCCAGCCCTCGGCGACGATGTCGCCGACGGTCATCCGCGGGTTCAGCGACGAGTACGGGTCCTGGAAGATGATCTGGACCTCGCGCCGGTACTCCTTGAGCTCGCGGCTGCCCATCCGGGACACGTCGCGGCCCTTGTAGAGGATCGACCCCGACGTCGGCTTCTCGAGCGCGACGAGCAGCTTCGACACCGTGGACTTGCCGCAGCCGGACTCGCCGACCAGGCCCAGGGTCTCCCCGCGGCGCATGGTCAGGTTGACGCCGTCCACGGCGCGGACGTGCCCGACGGTGCGCTTGAAGACGACGCCCTGGGTGAGCGGGAAGTGCTTCTTCAGGTCGCGGATCTCGAGCAGGGTCTCGCCGGTCGTGTCGTGCGGGACCGCCGTGGCCCCGGCCGGGTCGTCGGACCGCCTCCTCTGGCCTGCCTCCGCGCCCCGGTCCGCTCCTCGCTCGTTCCTCGCTGCGATGCTCCCGGAGCTGTCCTCAGACACCCAGCACCTCCTCGCTGTAGTGGCAGGCCGCCTCGCGCCCGGGCACGACCAGGCGCAGCGGCGGGACGTCGGTCGCGCACTCCCGGCCCGGTGCGGCCGCGGCCCCCAGCCGCCGGCGTGAGCAGCGCGGGTGGAAGGGGCAGCCGCTGGGGATGGCGGCCAGGTTCGGCGGCTGCCCGACGATGGGCTGCAGTCGCCCGCCCTTGGCCTCCACCTGCGGAACGGAGCTCATGAGCCCGTCGGTGTAGGGGTGCGCCGGGTTGCCGAAGACGTCGTCCACGGTGCCGCGCTCGACGATCCGGCCGGCGTACATGACCGCGACGTTGTCGGCGACCTCGTTGACGACGCCGAGGTCGTGGGTGATGAGGATGAGCCCCATCCCGGTGTCGCGCTGCAGGTCCTTGAGCAGGTCCATGACCTGCGCCTGCACGGTGACGTCGAGGGCGGTGGTGGGCTCGTCGGCGATGAGCACCCGCGGGTCCAGCGCGATCGCCATCGCGATCATGACGCGCTGGCGCATGCCGCCGGAGAACTGGTGCGGGTAGTCGTTGACCCGCGCGGCCGCGCCCGGGATGCGCACCCGGTCCATCAGCTCGACGGCCTTCTGCTTGGCCTCCTTGCGGGAGGTGCCGCGGTGCGCGCGGAACATCTCGCCGATCTGGAAGCCGACGCTGTAGACGGGGTTCAGCGACGACAGCGCGTCCTGGAAGATCATCGAGATCCCCGGACCGCGGACCTTCCGCTGCTCCTCCTCCGGCTGCTCCAGCAGGTTGCGGCCCTCGAAGAAGATGCCGCCGCCGGTGATCACCGCTGGCGGGCTGTCGAGGATGCCCATGATCGCCTGGGCGGAGACCGACTTGCCGGAGCCGGACTCCCCCAGGATCGCGAGCGTCTCCCCCTCGGCCAGCGTGTAGCTCACGCCGTTGACGGCGTTCACCACGCCCGACCGGGTGCGGAACTCCACGTGCAGGTCGTCGACCTCGAGGACCGGGGTGCCGGCGCCCGGCGCCGGGCGGGTGGCCTTGGACAGGTCGGGACGGGTCATGCGCGCTGCCTCGGGTCGAGGGCGTCCCGGAGGGCGTCGCCCATCATGATGAAGGCCATCACGGTCAGGGTCAGGATGATGCTGGGGAACAGCACGAGGTGCGGCGCGCTGCGCAGCAGCGACTGACCGGACTCGATCTGCAGGCCCCACGAGATCGCCGGGCGCTGCAGCCCGACCCCGAGGAAGGTCAGCGTCGCCTCGGCGGCGATGAGGACGCCGATCGTGATGGTCGTGTAGACCAGCACCGGCGCGACCGCGTTGGGCAGGATGTGCCGGACCAGGATGCGCCCGCTGGAGGCGCCCATCGCCCGCGCCGAGGCCACGTAGTCCGAGCTCTTCACCGCGATCACCTGCGACCGCACCAGCCGCATCGCGGTCATCCAGCCGAAGGCGGCCAGGGCGATGGCCACCGCGACCACCCCGCGGCCGAGGACCCCGCTGCGGAGCACGACGAGGGCACCCAGCACCAGCGGCAGCGCGTAGAAGATGTCGGTGATCCGGGACAGCAGGCTGTCGGTGAGCCCGCCGAAGAAGCCGGAGACCGCCCCGACGACCACGCCCATCACCAGGATCACCAGCACCGCCAGCACGCCGATGACCAGCGAGTTCCGCGCTCCGTAGACGACGTTCGCCAGGTAGTCGCAGCCCTGCTGGTCGAAGCCGAACCAGTGCTCGGCCGACGGCTTCTGGTTGCTGTTGGACAGGCTGCAGGACCGCGGGTCGGCGCCCCGCGCGAACAGCTGCGGGAAGATCGCCATCAGCAGGAACAGCAGCCCGAGGACGGCGCCGATCCAGAACAGCGGGTTGCGCTTGAGCTCGCCCCAGGCGTCGCTCCACAGGCTGTTCTGCCGGGCCTCCGTGACGTCGACCGAGGGGCTGGCGAGCCCCGTCGTCGTCCCGGCCTCGACCTCGTCGTGGCGCAGGTCGGCCTGCTGCTGGTCAGTCATAGCGGATCCTCGGGTCGAGGACGGCGTAGAGCACGTCGACCACCAGGTTGAAGAAGATGAAGAAGAACACCATCAGCGTCACGATCCCGACGACGACCGCGCCCTCCTGCTGCCGGACGGCGTCGAAGATCGCCCGCCCGATCCCGGGCAGGTTGAACACCGACTCGGTGACGATCGCGCCGCCCATGAGGCTGCCGATGTCGGCGCCGATGAAGGTGATCACGGGGATCAGGCTGTTGCGCAGCGTGTGCCGCACGATGATCGTGCGCCGGGGCAGGCCCTTGGCCTTCGCCGTCCGCACGTAGTCGGCGCGCATGTTCTCCGCGACGCTGGTGCGGGTCAGGCGGGCGACGTAGGCCAGCGAGCCCGCGGCGAGCACCAGGCCCGGCAGCAGGAAGCTGTACCAGCCCTCGCCGATGCCGGAGATGGGGAACCAGCCGAACTGGAGCCCGAAGAGGAACTGCGCCACGAAGGCGAGCACCAGGATCGGCACGGACACCACGAGGGTGCTGGAGACCAGCACCAGGTTGTCCAGGAAGCCGTTGCGCCGGATCCCGGCGAGGACGCCGGCGATGATGCCGATGACGGCCTCGATGGCGATGGCCACGACGGTCAGCCGCACGGTGACCGGCAGCCGCTGCTGGATGGTGTCGAGAACCTCGCGACCGCGGAAGTCGGTGCCGAAGTCGCCCTGGAAGAGGTCACCGACGTACTTGGCGTACTGGATCACGAGGGGGTCGTCGAGGTTGTAGTCGTCGCGCAGCTGCGCCACGACGGCGGGGGCGAGCGGGCGGTCCCCGCCCAGGGCCCGGATGGGGTCGCCCGGCAGGGCGTACACCATCGCGAAGATCAGGAAGGACGCGCCGATCAGGACCGGGATGGTGAGCAACAACCGGCGCGCGACGTAGCGGCCCATGTCCCCCCTCGATTGTGTGCGCCGCCGCGCTCGGGCGGCGCCGGTCTCATCGTGCCCGGTGCGGGGCACGCGCGCCGCCGGGGGCGACCGTCCTCATCGGACGGGCGCCCCCGGCGGGTGGTGCGGGTCCTTGCTGGGATCAGCCGACGACGGTGACGGCGGCGGTGTCGACGCGGTTGAAGGCGTCGATGACCACGTTGTCGACGTTCTCGGAGTGCCCGGCCTGGTTGACCCGGTAGAACAGCGGCGTGGACGGCATGTCCCGGATCAGGATGTCCTCCGCTGCCTGGTACGCGGCGATCGCGTCCTCGTTGTTCGCGGCGGAGTTGCCCTGCGCCAGGAGCGCGTCGAACTCGGGGTTGTTGTAGAAGGTGTAGTTCGACCCGGCCGGGGGCGTGGCCGCCGTGGAGTACAGCGGGCCGAGGAAGTTCTCGGCCACGGGGTAGTCCATGATCCACGCGTCGCGGAACGGACCGGTCATGCCCTTGGCGTCCTTCAGCGGGAGGAACTCGGACTGCTGCAGCTCGCCGCGCAGCGTGTACTCGATCCCGAGGTTCTCGCGGAACTGGTTGCCGATGGCCTCCACCCAGGCGTCGTGCCCGGCACCGGCGTTGAACCACAGGTCCACCGGCTGGCTCCGGTCGAAGCCGGCCGCGTCGAGCAGGCGGTTGGCCTCCTCGACGTTCAGCTCGCACACGTCGCAGGCGTCCTCGCGGTACCCGTCGACGACCGGGCTGATGAACGACTTGGCCGGGGTCCGGGTGTTCTGGAAGATCGCCTCGGTGATCGCCGCCCGGTCGATGGCCATCGAGAAGGCCCGGCGGACGTTCGGGTCGGCGAACCGCTGGTCGTAGGTCGGGAAGCTGAGCGAGGTGATGTCACCCTGCTCGGTCTCGATGAGCCGGTCACCGAACTCGTCCGCTGCCGACGCCAGGGCGTCCGGCGGGAGCTCGTCGATGATGTCGAGGTTGCCGCCCTGCAGGTCGGTGTAGGCGGTGTCCTGCTCGGCGTAGACCCGGTACTCGACCGAGTCCGCGTTCGCCGGCTGGTCGCCGCCGTACTCGTCGTAGCGCGTGAGCGTGATGCCCTGGCCGGGGACGAAGGGCTCGTCGGCCCGGAACGGGCCGTTGCCGATCGGCTGCTCGCCGAAGCCCTCGGGGTCGTCGAAGAAGGCCTCGGGCAACGGGTAGAAGGCGCTGTAGCCGAGGGTGGTCGGCCACTGGGCGTAGGGCGAGCTCAGGGTGACCTCGAAGGTCAGGTCGTCGACGACGCGCAGACCGCTCATCTCGGTGGCCGCCGGCTGACCGCCGGCCTCGGGGGCCTGCAGGTCGTCGTAGCCGGCGATGTTGGCGAAGAAGTACGAGTTGCCCTGCGCGTTGGGGCTGTACGCCGTGTAGTTCCACGCGTCGACGAAGGACTGCGCGTTGACCGGGGTGCCGTCGTGGAAGGTCCAGCCGTCCCTGAGCGTCACGGTCCAGGTCGTCTGGTCCGGGGACTCGACGGACTCCGCGACACCGGTGAAGGTGGCCTCGCTGGTCTCCGGGTCGTACTGGACCAGTCCGGTGAACAGCGAGTAGAGGACCTGACCGCCCTCGGTCTCGTTGGTGTTCCCGGGGACCAGCGGGTTCTCCGGCTCACCGATGTACATGCTGAAGGTGCCGCCGTCGCCGCCGCTCCCCCCGGAGCCTCCGTCGTCGTCGCCACCGCCACAGGCGGACAGCAGCATCGCGCCGGCCAGGCCGGTCGCGATGAGCGCAGCAGAGCGCTTGCTCAACCTCACGTGCAATGCCTCCCTCGACCCGCGATGCGGGGGGAATGTCGGTTCACCCAGCAGCCAGTGCACCGTCGGCCGGGCAGCTGGGGTCGTGCGGACAGGTACCGGAGTCTGTCGGTACGACGGGCGACCCTAGGCGCGCTCCGCGAAGAGCGTCCACGACCGTCACCGACTTGTGACCTCGGCTCAGGATCTCACGATGTGGAATCACGGTTGCGCCCGGGGTGCCCGGTTCGGCCCGGACGGCTTGCGGCGGGAAGCCGCTCTCGCCGCAACTGTTGCGGCCGGGTGTCGGGGTCGACCGGCCGGGGTACGGAACCCCCTCGCCACCGAGGAGAGGAGCCCGACATGAGCGGCATGGACAAGATGAAGAACAAGGCCGAGGAGCTGTCCGGCAGGGGTAAGGAGGCCGTCGGGGACGCGACGAACGACCCGGACCTCAAGGCCGAGGGCCAGGCCGACCAGGCGTCGGGCAACCTCAAGCAGGCCGGCGAGAAGGTCAAGGACATCTTCAAGTAGTCCGGTCGACTCGTCAGTGCGGACGCTGTCCCCCACGGGACGGCGTCCGCACCCGTTCCCGGTCGTTTGTCACGGAAACCGACGGTTCGGGAGTCAACGGCGGGTGGTCGACACGCCCAGCGCCTCGCCGATCCGGCGGACGACGGCGTCCATGGAGCGCAGGTCCGCCGCCGACAACCGGATGACCGTCCACCCGGCTGCGACGAGTCGACCGAGCCGGGCGTCGTCCTTCACGATCTGCAGGTCGTCGAAGTGGTGCTCCCCGTCGTACTCGACGATCACGCGGTGCGCCGGCCAGGCGAGGTCGACCCGGCCGAGCCACCTGCCGTCGTGCACCACCTCGTACTGGGGCACGGGTGCGGGGAGCCCGGCCTGGGCGCAGGCGACCCGCACCCACGACTCCGGCGGGCTCTCGCTGCGGCCGTCCACGTGGTCGAGTGCGCGCCGCACCCGTCGCAGCCCCCACCGCCCCGCGCTGCGATCCAGGACCTGCCGCAACTGCTCGGCGGTCACGACCCGGGTGGAGAGCATCGCATCCAGCACACCGACCGCCGTGGGCAACGTCTCGAGGACCGCGAGATCCCACGCCGTCCGCAGTGGCGATGTGACGGGCAGGTCGTCGACCGCGAGTCCGACCTCGTGGTCCTGCAGGTCCGTCCGGTGCACGCGCACGCCCGCCGGTCCGGCCCACCGCAGCGGACCCGGGACGACGACGGTGACCGGATCCCCGTAGGAGGGCGCCGGCGCGCCCAGGAGGGCGGCCGCCGACCTCCCGCCCAAGGCCGCTCCGCCCGGCATCAGCAGGGCCGCGGCGCGGCAGCGCAGGAGGTGGTCCCGCGGGAGCGACGGGTCGGCGTACACGCCGTGCAGGACACGGACGTAGGGACCCTCCCGGAGCTGCCGGATCGTCAGTGCGCCCTCCGCGATGGCGTGGGAGCCGACGAACACGCCGTGGAGACCCGTCGATCGCAGCAGCATGCGCGGATGCTGGCCGACGATCGCCGTGGGGAACGCAGTTGTCCACAGCCGCCGTCGGCTCGGCGAGGGCGCCGGGGAGAGCGAGGCGTCGGTTCTCGCGACAACCGACAGACCACGGCGTCGGTTCTCGCGACAACCGACACACCACGGCGTCGGTTGTCGTGACAACCGACAGACCACGGCGTCGGTTGTCACGGAAACCGACAGGGGCGGGTCAGAGGCGGGCGAGGAGGGCGCGGACGGCGGGCAGCAGGGGGCGGTCGGCGGGGATCCAGTCCAGCGCCGCCAGCTCGTCGGCGGTCAGCCAGCGCAGCTCGGCGTGCTCGTGGGCGGTGATCTGCCCGCCGTCGACGACCCGCGCCCACCACACCCGCAGCGTCGAGGCACCGGGCAGCCCGCCGGCGACCACGCCGTCCAGCACCACCTCGCCGAGGAACGCCTGCGGGGCGACGGTCACGCCCAGCTCCTCGCCGATCTCCCGCACGAGCGCGTCGAGGTCGTCCTCCCCGGGCTCGACCTTGCCCCCGGGGAACTCCCAGCAGCCGTCGTAGGGCCCGCCCGACCGCTGCGCGACGAGCACCCGGTCGCCCTCGACCAGCGCCGCGCCCACCACCTGGACGACGTCGAGCGCGCGGCGGGCGGCCGCGGCCGCGTAGGCGTCCAGGTGCGCCCGCATGGCACGCAGGATGCGGCGGCGCAGCAGCCGGTCGAGTCCCCAGCGGAGCGGCGCGGGCAGGGACGTCGACCAGTCGACCTGCTCGTCGACGAGGGTGCCGGCGCCGGTGGGGGTGAACCGGCGGGAGTGGGTGAGCCAGCGCCACCCGCGGCCGGGCCCGATCGCGTAGACGTCCCGCGCCGGCCGCACCGACACGACCTCCTCCAGCGGCGTCGGCCAGGGTCGGCCGAGGGCGCGCGCGACGTCGAACGCCACGGTCAGCGGCGCCTCGACCAGCGTGGTGAAACGCAGCTGCGACACCCGATCAGGGTCCCAGACCAGGAGCTCCGGCCCATCCCACGGCAGGATGACCCTCGTGCGCATCACCGCCCGGGTCGACTACGCCGTCCGTGCCGCCGTCGAGCTGGCCGCGGCGGCGCCGGACGCGCTCACCTGCGACCGGATCGCGACCGCCCAGGGCATCCCCTCCCGCTTCCTGCAGTCGATCCTCGGCGACCTGCAGCACGCCCGGCTGGTGACCAGCCAGCGCGGCCGCGAGGGCGGCTACCGGCTGGCCCTGCCCCCGGAGGAGGTCTCGATCGCCCGGGTGATGCGGATCGAGCAGGGGTTCCTCGCCGAGGTGCACGGCCAGCGCCCGGAGGACGTCGAGTACCCCGGGGCCGCCGGGTCGCTGGCCGACGTGTGGGTCGCCGCCCGGGCGTCCTACCGGCGGGTGCTGGAGGAGGTCACCCTCGCCGACGTCGTCGCGGGCAAGCTCCCCGCCGCCGTGGCCGAGCTGACCGCGCTCGAGGAGGCGTGGCGCTCGTTCGGGGACGACCCGGCCCAGTGACGCCCCCGGGTCCTGGGCGAGACTGGCGGACATGACAGGCACGCAGCGACCGGGTGTCACCGTGTTCCTCACGGGGCTGTCCGGCGCGGGGAAGTCCACGATCGCCGACGCCCTGGTGGCCTCGCTGGAGGCCGAGGGCCGGCCGGTCACGGTGCTGGACGGCGACGTCGTGCGCACCCACCTCTCCAGCGAGCTGTCCTTCACGCGCGAGCACCGCGACCTCAACATCCGCCGGATCGGGTTCGTCGCCGGCGAGGTGGTCAAGCACGGCGGCACGGTGGTCGTCGCGGCCATCGCCCCCTACGAGGCCGCCCGCGAGGAGGCCCGCGCCCTGGTGGAGAGGAACGGCCGGTTCCTGCTCGTGCACCTGTCCACCCCGCTGGAGGTCTGCGAGGACCGCGACGTCAAGGGTCTCTACGCCCGCGCCCGGGCCGGCGAGATCCCCGGGTTCACCGGCATCGACGACCCGTACGAGCCGCCCGCCCGCGCCGAGCTGGTCATCGACACCTCGGTCACCCCGCTGGCCGACTCCGTCGCCCGCATCCGCGCGGCCATCGACGAGGAGTCCGCCGCCGTCGCCTGACCGGTGGCGACCGAGTTGTCTGGGTCACAGCACCAGATCGGTGGACTTATGGGAGACTGGATCCCGTGACCGACCGCGGGCAGTTCCTCGTCGCGCGGCGCCACATCGACCTGGCGCGCGTGAGCAGCGCCGTCTGTCGCCCCGCGCGCTGACTCCCGGTCCCGCGCAGCGCCGCTGCGCCCTCCGATCTCGCAGCGCCCTCCCGTACCCGGCCGCGGTGCCGTGCGGACAGGCGCAGAAGGAAGTGCCCTCGTGACCTCCTCCACCCGCACGAGCAGCCGGCCTCAGCGTGGTCAGGGCCAGTGGGCTCTGGGCTACCGGGAGCCGCTGAACCCGAACGAGCGGATGAAGAAGGACTCCGACGGCCTCGACGTCCGTCAGCGCGTCCTCGACATCTACGCGCACACCGGTTTCGGCGGCATCGACCCCGGGGACCTGCGCGGCCGGATGCGCTGGATGGGCCTCTACACCCAGCGGGCCCAGGGCATCCCCGGCGGCAAGACCGCCGTCCTGGAGCCCGAGGAGCTCGAGGACTCGTACTTCATGATGCGGGTCCGCACCGACGGCGGGGCCCTGACCAGCGCCCAGCTGCGGGCCATCGGCGGCATCAGCACCGACTTCGGCCGCGACGTCGCCGACGTCACCGACCGGCAGAACATCCAGTACCACTGGATCCGCATCGAGGACGTCCCGGAGATCTGGCGGCGGCTCGAGGCGGTCGGCCTCACCACGACCGAGGCCTGCGGCGACACCCCGCGCGGCATGCTCAACTGCCCGCTGGCCGGCGTCCTCGAGGACGAGGTGCTCGACGCCAGCGACGTGATGGCGCAGACGGTCGCGAAGTACGTCGGCAGCCCGGAGTTCAGCAATCTGCCGCGCAAGTGGAAGACGTCGATGTCCGGGTGCGTCGACCACTGCACCGAGCCCGAGATCGACGACGTCTCCTTCGTCGGCGTGCGCAACGAGGCGGGCGAGGCCGGCTACGACCTCTGGATCGGTGGCGGGTTGTCGACCAACCCGATGTTCGCCCAGCGGGTCGGCGTCTTCGTCCGTCCCGACCAGGTGACCGAGGTGTGGGCCGCCTGCACCTCCGTCTTCCGCGACTACGGCTACCGCCGGCAGCGCACCCGCGCCCGCATCAAGTTCCTCATGGCCGACTGGGGCCCGGAGAAGTTCCGGCAGGTCCTAGAGGAGGAGTACCTCCACTCCCCGCTGCCCGACGGCCCGGCCGCCGCACCGCCCAAGCACGACCAGCGCGACCACGTCGGCGTCGCCAAGCAGAAGGACGGCGCCAACGCCGTCGGCTTCGCGCTGCGCACCGGCCGGATCAGCGGCTCCCTGCTCACCCGGATCGCCGACCTCGCCGACGAGTACGGGCAGGGGCGGACCCGGACGACGACGCAGCAGAAGATGGTCATCCTCGACGTCCCGGACGAGCGGGTCGAGGAGCTGGTCACCGCGCTGTCCCGGCACGACCTGCTGGTGCGCCCGAGCGCGTTCCGCCGCGGCACGATGGCCTGCACCGGCCTGGAGTTCTGCAAGCTCGCGATCGTCGAGACCAAGCAGCACGCGCAGGACCTCTACGCCGAGCTGGAGAAGCGGCTGCCGGACTTCGACGTGCCGATCGGGATCAACGTCAACGGCTGCCCGAACAGCTGCGCCCGGTTCCAGACCGCCGACATCGGTCTCAAGGGCTCGATGGTGCGCGACGACTCCGGCGAGATGGTCGAGGGCTTCCAGGTGCACCTGGGCGGTCACCTCGGCGTCGAGGCGTCCTTCGGGCGCAAGTTCCGGGGGCACAAGGTCACCAAGGCCGAGAGCGCCGACTACTGCGAGCGGGTGCTGCGCGGGTACCTCCAGCGGCGCGAGCCGGGCGAGGGCTTCGCCGCCTACGTCGCCCGCGCCGAGGAAGCCTGGCTGCTCTGACATGGACGAGGAGCCGACGGGCCGATCGAGCCGGCAGCTGCCGGTCTTCTGCTGCCCGTACTGCGGCGACGAGGAACTGACACCCCACGGGGACGGAGGTGAGTGGCACTGCGCCGCCTGCCTGCGGACCTTCACCGTGCGACTCACCGGGACTGGAGTGCAGCACCCATGACGATCGCCCTGCGTCCGACACCGCTGCTGGCGAAGGCGGCCGACGGCTGGTTCGCCGACATCGCCGACCCGGTGGAGCAGGCCCTCGCGGTGCTGCGCTGGGCCGGGGACACCTTCGGCGAGGACTTCGCGATCACGTCGTCCATGGCCGACGGTCTGCTCGCGCACCTGGCGAGCGAGGCCGTGCCCGGCGTCAAGGTGGTCTTCCTCGACACCGGCTACCACTTCGCCGAGACCATCGGCACCCGCGACTGGATCACTTCGGTGCTGCCGATCACCTTGGTGAACGTCACGCCGCCGCAGACCGTCGCCGAGCAGGACGCCCGGTACGGCGCGGAGCTGCACCAGCGCGACCCGGACCTGTGCTGCTCGCTGCGCAAGGTCCAGCCGCTGGCGGAGGTGCTGTCGGGCCTGGTCGCGTGGGGGTCGGGCGTGCGCCGCGACGAGTCGCCGACCCGCGCCGGGACGCGCGTCGTCGAGTGGGACGCGAAGCGGGAGATGGTGAAGGTCAACCCGCTCGCCGCGTGGACGCAGGACGACGTCGACACCTACATCGCCGAGCACCAGGTGCCGGTCAACCCGCTGCAGGAGATCGGCTACGCCTCCATCGGCTGTGCGCCCTGCACCCGGCCGGTGGCCCCGGGCGAGGACCCGCGCGCCGGGCGCTGGGCCGGCCGCGGCAAGACCGAGTGCGGCCTGCACCTCTGAGGAAGGACCCCGTCCTCCCCACCCTTCGCGAGCTCAGGGCGAGCCTCGGGACGGGGCCGACGCCGCGGGGCCCTGGAACGAGGCCGTCCAGCGCGGCAGACTGACGGCCGTGCCCCGACCGCCGCGCCTGTCCCCCGACGAGATCGCCGCTGCGCTGTCCGGCCTGCCGCTGTGGTCGGGGGACGGCGACGGGCTGCGCCGCAGCGTCGAGCTGCCCGGCTTCCCGGACGCCGTCGCCGCGCTGGTCCGCATCGGCTTCGTCGCCGAGGAGCTCGACCACCACCCGGACGTCGACCTGCGCTGGCGGACCCTGCACCTGACGCTGGCCAGCCACTCCGCCGGCGGGGTCACCGACCTCGACGTCCAGCTCGCCCGCCGGATCGACGCCCTCCTCCCCGGCTGAGGCGGCGGTCCCCTCTCAGGGCTGGACCGGCAGCACCAGGAGACGGAGCAGCCGGTCGGCCTCGGCGTCCGGGTCGTCGGTGAGCCCGGTGTGCACCGGCCCCGGCTGGACGACGGTGCTGCGCGGGGCCGTGAGCCAGCGGAAGCGCGACCCCAGCGCCTCGCGACCGGCCGCGCCCGACGCCGGGTCGGCCGCGCAGACGTCGGCGGCCACCTGCAGCGCCCGCCGGATGGCCTCGGCGTCGGCGGTCGGGTCCAGCGCGTGCAGCCGGGCCACGTCGAGGTGCACCCGCGAGCCCAGGTAGTCGCGCTGCCGGCAGTAGACGAGGACTCCGGCGTTCAGCGACTCCCCGCGGTCCACCCGCGGCACCACGCGGAGCACGGCGTACTCGAAGGTCTCGCGCTTCACTGCTGGCTCATCCCCTCGGGCGGCGGGCCCAGCCAGGCCGGCCGGTTCTCCCCGCGCGGCGCCCGGCGGCGCGACCCGCCCGCGGCGGCCGCGGCCACCAGCGGGGGCAGCCACGCGTCGCGGGCGGCCAGCCGGGACAGCAGCTGGTCGGCGTAGCGGGCGCGGACGGCGTCCGGCTCGTCGTCCGGCGAGGGGCCCTCCAGCCAGTCGTCGGGGACCTGCGCCAGCACCCCCGCGAGCAGGTCGGCGGTGACCCGGGGCGCCAGGGCGGCGTCGGCGGCCCGCACGTGCGGCTCGCAGTCGATCAGCGCGTGCTGCGCGGCGTCGTAGGGCCGGGCCACCGCGGCGGCGGCGCCGGGCCAGTTGTGGTGGAACGTCAGCGCGGCCCCGTGGTCGATCAGCTGCAGCCGGCCGTGCCAGAACAGCATGTTCGGGTTCCGCCAGGAGCGGTCGACGTTGCCGATCAACGCGTCGAGCCACAGCACCCGGCCGGCCAGCTCCGGCTCCACCGTCGCGACGCCGGCCTCGAAGTCGAGGGCGCCGGGCAGGTAGTCCAGGCCGAGGTTGCGGCCGGCGGAGCGCTGCAGCAGCTCCTGCACCTCGACGTCGGGCTCCCCGACCGCGAGCTCGGGCGCCACGTCGACGGTGACCAGGGCGGGCACCGGCAGCGACAGCGCGCGGGCCAGCTCGCCGCACACGACCTCGGCGACGAGGACCTTCACGCCCTGCCCCGCGGCCCGCCACTTGACCACGTAGGTGCCCAGGTCGTCGGCCTCCATGAGCCCCGGCAGCGAGCCACCCTCGCGCAGCGGGGTGACGTAGCGGGTGGCGGTGACGGCGGGCAGCACAGTGGCCGCGACCCTACCGGCGGGCCCGCCGGGGAGACTGCGGGTGTGGGCCTCCTCCGTGCGACCTCCCCCGCCGACCTCGCCGCCGCGCCGTTCACCTACGCCGAGGTCGGCGGCACGCGGGACGCCGAGCTGCCGGCCGGCTACGACCACGTCGAGCGCTCGGTGGTGGTGGGGCGCGGCGAGGCGGTGTTCGAGCGGGCCGTCGCGGCGGTCTTCGACTGGCGGGCGCAGCGCGGCGTCGGGCTGCGGGTGCGGGCGACCGGGCCGGCGTCCGAGCCCGGGACCGTCGTCGTCCTCACCGCCGGGCTGCCCCGGCCGGGCTACGACATCCCCTGCCGGGTGGTGTGGGCGCAGACGGAGGGCGCCGAGCGCGGCTTCGCCTACGGCACGCTGCCCGGCCACCCGGAGAGCGGCGAGGAGGCGTTCCTGGTGCGCCTGGAGCCCGGCGGCGACGTCGTCTTCCGGCTGCGGGTCTTCGCCCGGCTGGCCTCGCCGCTGGCCCGCCTGGGTGGGCCGGTCAGCACGCTGGTACAGCGCCTGGCGACGGCGCGGTACCTGTCGGCGATCCGGTCCGCCGCGCGCGGCTAGACGTCCCGGCGCTCCAGCAGCACGGCGCCGATCGCCCAGGCACCCAGCGCCCACGTCGCGCACACGACCAGCCCGACCGACCAGGAGGCGGCCCCGACCAGGAAGGCGTCCTCGCCCACCCGCAGCGCGGGCATGGCCTCCCCCAGCCGCTCGCTCCACTCGGCGCCGTCGGCGGCCAGGATCACCGGCACGACCAGGACCAGCGCCAGGCACAGGCCCACCCCGCCGGCGGTCGACCGGAGCATCGTCCCGGCGGCCACCCCGAGCACGGCGAGGGCGACCGCGCTCAGCACCTGCAGGCCGAGGGGCCGCAGCACCGACGGGTCGGCGAGGTCCACCCCGCCGGGCACGGCCGTCTGCAGCCGGGCGGCGAGGGCGCAGCCGACGGCCAGGACGGCGGTCAGCACCGCGACCAGCACCCCGACGACGACCGTCCGGGCCACCTGCAGCCGGGTGCGCCGCGGAACCGCCGCGTACGAGGCGACCGCCATGCCGGTGGTGTGCTCCCCCGCCCCGACGAGGACGCCCAGGACGACGACCACGACCTGCCCGAAGCCGAATCCGGTGAGCGCCGTGGCGACGGCGACCCCGGCCGTCGGTGCCCGGTCCGCGACCGACGCCGCCAGCCAGCTGAACGCCTGCACGACCACCACGTAGACGGCGCTGCACCACCACGTCGAGCGCACCGTGCGCAGCTTGGTCCACTCGCCGCGCAGCACCGCGGAGAACGGGACCCCGCGGCTCACCGGGCCACCGCGCGGTACTCGACGTCGTCGCCGGTCAGCGCGAGGTAGGCCGCCTCCAGCGAGACCGTGACCGGGGCGAGCTCGTGCACCCGCACCCCTGCGGTGAAGGCGACGTCGCCGACCGCGGCGGTGTCCACGCCCTCGACCCGCAGCGCGCCGTCGACCTCCAGGGACACCCTCGCCCCCGCCTCCCGCAGCGCGGCCGACAGGAGCGGCGCCTGCGGGCTGCGCACCCGCACCGCCGCGTGCCGGCCCAGCAGGTCCGGAACGGACACGTCGGCCAGCAGCCGCCCCCGGCCGAGGACGACGAGGTGGTCGGCGGTGTCCTCCATCTCGCTCATCAGGTGGCTGGACACCAGCACGGTGCGGCCCTCGTCGGCCAGCCCGCGCAGCAGCTGGCGCACCCAGCGGATGCCCTCGGGGTCCAGTCCGTTCACCGGCTCGTCGAGCAGCAGCACCTCCGGGTCGCCCAGCAGCGCCGCGGCGATGCCCAGGCGCTGCCCCATCCCGAGGGAGAAGCCCCGGACCCGCTCGTAGGCGACGCTGCCGAGGCCGACCAGCTCGATCACCTCGTCCACCCGCCAGCGGGGCAGCGCGTTGCTCTGGGCGAGGGCGAGCAGGTGGGCGTGCGCCGTCCGGCCGGGGTGGCGCGCGGAGGCGTCGATGAGCGCGCCGACCCGCCGCATCGGGTGGTCGAGCTGCCGGTAGGGCACGCCGAGCACGGTCGCCGCCCCGGCGGTGGGACGGGTCAGGCCGAGGACGCAGCGCATCGTCGTCGTCTTGCCCGAGCCGTTGGGGCCGAGGAAGCCGGTGACCCGGCCGGGCTCGATGCGGACGGTGAGGTCGTCGACGGCCACCCGGTCCCGGTACTCCTTGGTGAGGCCGTCGAGCTCGATCACGGCGCCCAGCATGGCGACCGTCAGGCCGCCCGTGCGGGAGGCACGGCCGGGTCAGGCCCCGGCGGCCGCCCGCTCCCGCTCGATGAGCTCCTTGCTGCGCACCAGACGCAGGAAGGTGACCACCACCAGGCCGCCGACGACGTTGAGCAGCGTCGTGTACCAGAACCAGGCCAGCCAGTCGCCGTAGCCGTAGGGCGCCCCGGCGTGGATGGCGCCGAAGAGGATCAGCGAGTCGAGGATCGAGTGGAACAGCACCAGCCCGGCCAGGAGGAACGCCCCCGCGACGGACGCGGCGAGCTTGCCGGCCTCCGAGGTCGCGCCGTGCTGCATCCGGGTCATCAGCGTGATGAAGGCGCCGGCCAGCAGCGCCAGGCACACCGCCGTGAGGTCCAGCGGGGCGTCGACGAAGGTGCGCCCCGACTCGATCGCGGTCGCGCCGAGCGGCGGCAGCGCGTGCACGACCAGCCACATCACCAGCCATCCGCCGACCAGGTTGGCCACCAGCGTCCCCGCCCACAGCTTGGCCAGCTGCCCCGCGCTCGCCCGGCCGGCGACCACCGCGGTCACCGGCACCAGGAAGCCCTCGGTGAACAGCTCGCTCTTGGCCAGCATCAACGCGACGAACCCGATGCTGAACGCCAGGCCGGCCAGCAGGTGGCTGCCGGTCTCGGCGTAGACGGCGAGCATCGCCACCACGCCGGTGGCCACCTCCAGCCCGCCGGCCAGCCCGGTGGTGAGCACCTCCCGCCAGGACCGGTGCAGCCGCTGGGCGCCCTCGTCGACGATCCGGTCGAAGGCCTCCACCACCTGGTCCTCGGCGGGCGCGTCGGTCTGGCCCAGCTCCTCGCGTACGGACTGCGCCACGGCGCTCCCTCCTGGACAGACCCCCTGCGGGACCGGCGGGGGGCCTCTACCCGGCGCCGGGCCGCCGCACGCCGGTCCCGGGGAGGATGGGCGGCATGACCACGCGACGGCTGGCGACGCTGCACGTCTGGGGGGTGCCGACCCGGTCGGTGCCGGCCGCGCTGCTCCGGATGGCCGCCGACCGGCGGCCGCTGCGGCGCGCCCCGGGGCTGCGGTTCGCCAAGTTGCTGGGCACCGGCAGCGGGCGGACGTTCACCGTGCGGGACGCCGACCCCCGCCGGTGGGCGCTGCTGGCGGTCTGGGACGACGCCTCCGCCGCCGCGGAGTTCGAGCGCGGGGACGTCGTCCGCCGGTGGCAGCGGATCGCCGACGAGCAGTGGACCGCCCGCCTGCGGCCCCTGTCGGCCCGCGGCCGCTGGTCGCGGGAGGAGCCGTTCGGCCGGCCCTGGCCGCAGCGGTGGGACGGCCCGGTCGTCGCGGTCACCCGCGCCCGGCTGGTCCCGCGCAAGGCGCTGGCGTTCTGGCGCGCCGTCCCCCCGGTGTCGGCCGACCTGAACACCAGCCCGGGGCTGCGGCTGGCGCTCGGCATCGGGGAGGCGCCGATCGGCCTGCAGGGCACCGTCAGCGTCTGGGACTCCGCGGCGGCACTGAACGCCTTCGCCTACGACCGCGCGGCGCACGTCGAGGTGGTCCGGCGGACCGCCCAGGAGGGCTGGTACGCCGAGGAGCTGTTCGCCCGCCTGGGCCTGCTGGCAGCCGAGGGGACGGTGGACGGCCGCGATCCGCTGACCTGAGGGTCAGAGCCGACAGGTCAGGTGGATCTCCTCGCGGTCGTCCCCCGGCGCCACCCGGATGGCCCCCGGCATGCGGCCGAACTCGCGGTAGCCGAGCCCCTCGTAGAACGCCTCGATGCCGGTGCCACCGCGCACGGTCAGGTGCAGGAACTCCAGGCCGCGCTCGCGCGCGATGTCGTGGACGCCGGTCATCAGCACCCGGCCCAGCCCCTGGCCCTGCCGGTCGGGGTGCACCTGCACCCGCAGCACGGTGGCCCAGTGCGTCCGCAGCGGGCTCATCGGCAGGGACAGGACGGCGAACCCGGCGACCGCGCCGTCCACCCGCAGCAGCGCGATCAGCTCCCGACCCCGGTGCACCCGCTCGACCACCGCGTCCAGGTGCGGCGCGAGGTCCGCCGTCGTCACCGGGGGGACGAAGCCGACGGCCCCGCCGGCGTTGCTGACGTCGGTCCAGCAGGCCAGCAACCGCGAGCGGAGCTCCTCGTCCACGGCCACGATCGGCGAGACCTCGGTGTGCATGGCGACGATTCTCCCGGCCGACGCCGCCGGCCCGGGACGCGGGCAGGTCCCGTCTGGCCGGTGGATGTGACGTGGCTCACAGCCGCAGCCTCGGCGCACACGGTGACGAAACGCCCCGGTACCGGATCGTCCGGTCGCCGCGCCTCATCCCCCGCGGCTAGCGTCCGGCTGTCCGGGGGGAGATGCACGACGCAGCGCCGGGAGTGGCGATGGCCCGCAGGGCAGCAGCAGTGGTGACCACGACGGTCCTCGTGGGACTGGTGCCGGGCACGGCGGTCGCCGACGACCGCGGGGACCTCGGCGGCGAGCCCACGCCGGGGGCGCCCGGGATCGGGGACCCCTACTTCCCGTTGGACGGCAACGGCGGCTACGACGTCGAGGAGTACGACCTCGACCTGCGCTACGACCCGGCCACCGACGTCCTGTCGGGGACGGCGACGGTCGAGGCGGTGGCCACCCAGGCGCTGTCGGCCTTCAACCTCGACTTCGCCGGCCTGGAGATCTCCGCGCTGGAGGTCGACGGTCGGACGGCCGCGTACACCCGCGCGGAGGGCGAGCTCACCGTCACGCCCGAGCGCCCCCTGCGCGAGGGCGACGAGTTCGCCGTCACCGTCAGCTACTCCGGGGTGCCCGCGACGATCCAGGACCCCCTGATCGGGCCGTCGGGGTTCATCCACACCGACGACGGCGCGCTGGTCGTGGGCCAGCCGGACGTCGCGGCCACGTGGTTCCCGGCCAACGACCACCCGCGCGACGCCGCCTCCCTCACGGTCGCGATCGCCGTCCCGGAGGGACTGGAGGGCATCTCCAACGGGCGACTGGAGGACACCCGGACCCGCGACGGCTGGACCACCTGGACCTGGCGGGCCCGCGAGCCGATGGCCCCCTACCTGGCCACGCTGGCGGTCGGCGAGTTCGAGATCGCCGCCTACGAGGCCGACGGGATCCGGTTCTGGGACGCGATCGACCTCGACGCCGCCGCCGTTCCCTTCCCGGACCCGAACGCTCCCCCGCCGGCGGAGGCGCCGGCGGCGGTACCGGTCGTCGACCAGGTCCGGGCGTCGTTCGCGCGGCAGCCGGAGATCCTCGAGTTCCTGTCCGGCTCCTTCGGGCCGTACCCCTTCCGCACCTCGGGCGGGATCGTCGACGCGGTGCCCGACCTGCTGTTCGCGCTGGAGACCCAGACCCGGCCGGTCTACTCGCCGGGCTTCTTCCTGGACCCGGTGTTCGGCGACGTCGTCGTGGTCCACGAGCTGGCGCACCAGTGGTACGGGGACTCCGTCCGGCTGGCCGCCTGGCAGCACATCTGGCTGAACGAGGGCTTCGCGTCCTACGCCGAGTGGTTGTGGCTGGAGCACCAGGGCATCGCCACGGCGCAGCAGCAGTTCGACGCGCTCTACAACGACGCGCCCCCGGAGTTCTGGCAGGTGGCCATCGGCGATCCGGGCACGGCCGCGCTCTTCGACGCCGCCGTGTACAACCGCGGGGCGATGACGCTGCACAGCCTGCGCCAGGTGGTGGGCGACACGACCTTCTCCCAGATCCTCGAGGAGTGGGCCACGTCCCGGGCGGGCGAGGCGGTCACCACCGACGAGTTCATCGCGCTGGCGGAGGAGCTCTCCGGGCGGCAGCTCGACGACCTGTTCCAGGCCTGGCTGTTCACCCCGGAGCGACCGGCGCTCGGCTGAGCAGCGGCCGGCCCCGGCGCCTCCTTCCGCGCGGGGGCCGGGGCCCGGTAGCGTCAGGGGCTCGGCGTACCCCACGCCGGACCCTCTGACCGGGAGCCCACGCCTCCGGCCGTGCGAGGGCAGAGGGGATCAGGTCCTCGGGGCACCCGAACTGCGGCAGACGAGCCCTCTCCGCTGCGGCCGGGTCCGGCGACGCGTGGGGTCGGACGGACCCACGCCGCCGAGGGAGCTCCCGATGACCCGCCACAAGCACCTCAAGGCTGCCGTCCGTGCCCGCATGGCCCGGACCGGCGAGCCCTACACGACCGCGCACCGGCACCTGACCGCGTCGCTGCAGCCGCCCGCCGAACCCGCCGTCGGCGGCGCCCGCCACCACGACAGCGCCCTGCTCACCCACGTGCTGGCCGCGGCCGGCGTCGTCGCCGACACCGACGGCCGGCCGCTGTCCGAGGAGGTCGTCGCGGGCCTGGCCGGGGGCATCGGCTTCATGTACTTCTCGTTCTCCTACGCCGACTCGCTGCCGACGATGACGATCGTGCCGCGCGCCCACCCGCGGCCGTTCCTCCCGGGCGCCCTGGAGCGGGCGGGGGTCGCCCACCGGGTCGTCGAGACCACCAGCGCGGCGAAGGCGGCCCGCGAGCTCGACGCCGCACTGGCCGCCGGGCGCACGCCGATCTGCACGGTCGACCGCGCGCTGCTCCCCCACCAGGTCTGGGCCGACGACCTCCCGGGTGCGGCGCCGCACGACGTGGGCCTGCTCGGGCGCGCGGAGGGCACCGTGCTGCTCGACGACGACTGCCTCGCGCCGATCCCGCTGCCCGAGGGCGTGTTCGCCGCGGCCCGTTCGGGTCACCGGCCGAGCAAGCAGCGGATGCTCGTGGTCGAGCCGGACGACACCCCGGTCGCGCTGGCCCCGGCGGTGCGGTCCGCCCTGGCGGGCACCGTCCACGACCTCACCGAGGACGTCATGGCCGGCAACTTCGCGGGCAACTTCGGCCTGCGCGGCCTGGCGAAGTGGGCCGACGCCGTGGCCGACCGGCGCGGGAGGTCCGGCTGGGCGCGGCTGTTCGGCAGCGGCCCCGCCTTCGGGACGGCGATGCGCCGGCTGCACGACTGCCTCACCACCGACCACTCCTCCCCCGGGGCGATGCGGCCGCTCTACGCCGACTTCCTCGACGAGGCGGGGGCCGTCCTCGACGCCCCGGCGGCTGCCGCGTGCGCCCGGCTGTACCGCCGATCCGGGGAGCTGTGGACGCGGATCGCCGACGAGGCCGCCGGCGGGGTCATGGCGCCCTACCGCGAGCTGGCCGAGCGGCGACTGGAGCTGCTGCTCGACCAGGGCAGTGCGGCCGCTCCCGAGATCCAGGACCTCGCGCGCCGGGCGCGGGCCCTGACCGAGCAGCTCGACGTCGCCGAGGCCGACCGGCTCGCCCAGCTGGACCGCCTCGCCGGCCTGGCCGCCGAGGTGCTGGCCGTGGAGCGCGAGGCCTGCGCCGCCCTGGCGGTGCTGGCCGCCGGGTGAGCCGGCGTCCCGGCGGCGCTGGCCGCCGGGTGCGGCACGGCCCCGGAGGGCGGTGCCGCACCCGGCCGCTCAGCCGCTGGGGCCGAAGCGCTCCACGCGGATGTCCTCGGCCGGGACGCCCGTGCCGACCAGCAGCTGGCTGGCCGCCTCGGCGAAGGGCGCCGACCCGCACACGTAGGCCGTCTGCCCCGGCTCCCACAGCGGCACGAGGTCGGCGGCGGTGAGCCGGCCGGCCGGGCGGATGCCGTGCGGCTCGCGGGTCGTGACCACCAGTGCGCCGGCCGCCACCAGCTCCTCGGCGTAGGGCAGCCCGGCCAGGGTGCGGGTGGACACGGCGATCCGCAGGAGGTCGGTCCGGCCGAGCGCCCGGGCGGTGCGGAGCATGGCGACGAACGGCACCACCCCCGTGCCGCCGCCGATCAGCAGCGCCGGCCCGTCGCCCTCCCACACGAACCAGCCGCCGATCGGGCCGCGCACCGCCAGCTCGTCGCCCGGCTCGACGACGTCGGCCAGGAAGGTGGAGACCTCGCCGTCCTCCAGCCGCTCGACGAACAGCTCGACCAGCGGGTCGCCCGGCGCGGAGGCCACCGAGTAGGAGCGCTGGGCGGTGTAGCCGTCCGGCGCGGTCAGCCGGACCACGTAGTGCTGCCCGGCCAGGTGGTCGACCCGGTCGGCGACGTCCAGGCGCAGCCGCACGCCGCGCTCGACCGGGTGGTCGACGCCGGCCACGGTCGCGGTCCGCCAGCCGCCGGTCGGCGCGTGAGGGTGGTCTGACGGCCTCGGCGCAGGGTCCCGCCGCGAGCTCGCGAGCGGCGGGGGGCGGCGAGGTCCTTCGTCAGTCACCCTGGTAGCGCTGCTCGCGCCACGGGTCGCCCCGGTCGTGGTAGCCGTTCTGCTCCCAGAACCCCGGCTGGTCCCGCTCCATCAGCGTCAGCCGGGTGACCCACTTGGCGCTCTTCCAGAAGTAGAGGTGCGGCACCAGCAAGCGCACCGGCCCACCGTGCTCGACGGGCAGCGGCCCGCCGTCGTACTCCCAGACGACCCACGCCTTGCCGCCGGTGACGTCCTCGAGCGGGAGGTTGGTGGTGTAGCCGGTCTTCGACGTCGCCATGACGAAGTGCGCCTCGGCGGTGGGCCGGGCCGCCTCCAGCAGGGTGTCGACGCTGACCCCGGCGAACCAGGTGTCGAACTTCGACCACGTGGTCACGCAGTGGATGGCCCCGCGGTACTCCGAGCGGGGCAGCCCGTGGGCCTCGTCCCAGCTCCACGTGGTGGGTGACTCCACCCGGCCGTCGACGGTCATGGTCCACGTCTCGGGCGCGATCCGCGGGGTGGGCTCGGCGGTCAGCACCGGCCAGGTGGGCCCGGTGTCGTACTGCCCCGGCGGGAGACGGGGATCGCGCTGGTGCCGGCGGCCCAGGAAGCCGCGGGTGGGTCCGGTCATTGGACGGTTCCTCCCGTTGGGGGCCCGGTCGAGGCGCCGCGCGGCGACCTCGGCGCAGGGTAGCGAGTTAGGGCGGCCTTACGAGAGCTGATTCACCTGCCGTTAACGTGGCCGCGGACACGGTACGGACTTAGCTTTGTGCCCGTGGTGACGGTGACGCAGTCGGGCCAGCGCAGGACGCCGAAGGCCGCGAAGACCAGCTCGGTCTTCAAGAAGGTGGTGATGGCGGTCAGCGGCATCATCCTGGTGCTCTACCTGATCGCGCACATGATCGGGAACCTCAAGGCCTTCGGCGGTCGTGAGTCCTTCAACCACTACTCCGAGTGGATCCGCACCATCGGCGAGCCCGCCGTCCCGGCACAGACGACGCTGTGGATCATCCGGGTGGTGCTGCTGGTGGCCGTGGTCGCGCACTTCGTGGCGGCCGTCCTCCTGTGGCGGCAGGCCAAGCGCGCCCGCCCGAACGGGTACGTCACCAAGAAGGCGGTGGCGCAGAGCTACGCCTCGCGCACCATGCGCTGGGGCGGTGTGATCGTCCTGGCCTTCGTCATCTACCACATCCTCGACCTGACGCTGGGCGTGGCGAACCCCGACGGGACCGGCACCACGCCCTACGACCGGCTCGTCGCCGGGTTCAGCAACCCGCTCGTCGTCGCCTTCTACGCCATCTCCCTGATCCTGCTGGGCATGCACCTGCGCCATGGCATCTGGAGCGCTACGCAGACGCTGGGGCAGAGCAACAAGCGACGGGAGCGCACGGTCAGCCTCTTCGCGCTCGCGTTCTCGATCGTCCTGATCGGCGGCTTCCTGCTCGTGCCCTTCTCGGTCCTCTTCGGGCTCATCGACTAAGGAGCTCCTGCGATGCCCCTCGACCTCTTCACCGTCGGCGACCCGATCGCCGACACCAAGGCACCGATGGACGTGCCGATCGGCGAGCGCTGGAGCACCCGCCGCTTCCGCGGCCGGCTGGTCAACCCGGCCAACCGCCGGAAGATGACCGTCATCGTCGTCGGCACCGGCCTGGCCGGCGGCTCGGCCGCCGCGACGCTCGGCGAGGCCGGCTACAAGGTCAAGTCCTTCTGGTACCAGGACAGCCCGCGCCGCGCGCACAGCGTCGCAGCGCAGGGCGGCATCAACGCCGCGAAGAACTACCGCAACGACGGCGACAGCGTGCACCGGCTGTTCTACGACACCGTGAAGGGCGGCGACTTCCGCTCCCGCGAGAACAACGTCCACCGGCTGTCCGAGGTCAGCGTCAACATCATCGACCAGTGCGTGGCCCAGGGCGTCCCCTTCGCCCGCGAGTACGGCGGCCTGCTGGACAACCGCTCGTTCGGTGGCGCGCAGGTGTCGCGGACCTTCTACGCCCGCGGCCAGACGGGCCAGCAGCTGCTCTACGGCGCCTACCAGGCGCTGGAGCGGCAGATGGCGGCCGGCAACGTCGAGCAGTTCGCACGGCACGAGATGCTGGACCTGATCGTGGTCGACGGCCGGGCCCGCGGCATCGTCGCCCGCAACCTGGTCACCGGCGAGGTCAGCACGCACATGGCCGACGCCGTCGTCCTGGCCACCGGCGGGTACGGCAACGTCTTCTACCTGTCCACGAACGCCAAGGGCTCCAACGCCACGGCGATCTGGCGGGCGCACAAGCGGGGCGCCTACTTCGCCAACCCCTGCTACACGCAGATCCACCCGACCTGCATCCCGGTCAAGGGCGACTACCAGTCCAAGCTCACGCTGATGAGCGAGTCGCTGCGCAACGACGGCCGCGTGTGGGTGCCCAAGGAGCGCGGCGACACCCGCGACCCGCGGGAGATCCCCGAGGGCGACCGCGACTACTACCTCGAGCGCATCTACCCCGCGTTCGGCAACCTGGTGCCCCGCGACATCGCCTCCCGCCAGGCCAAGAACGTGTGCGACGAGGGCCGCGGCGTGGGCCCCGGCGGCCTGGGCGTGTACCTGGACTTCTCCGACGCCATGCAGCGGCTCGGCCGCCCGGCGATCGAGGCCAAGTACGGCAACCTCTTCGACATGTACGCCCAGATCACGGGCGAGGACCCCTACGAGACGCCCATGCGGATCTACCCCGCCGTGCACTACACGATGGGCGGCCTGTGGGTCGACTACGACCTGCAGTCGACGATCCCCGGCATGTTCGTGATCGGTGAGGCGAACTTCTCCGACCACGGCGCCAACCGGCTCGGCGCCAGCGCGCTGATGCAGGGCCTGGCCGACGGCTACTTCGTGCTACCGGCGACCATCACCGACTACCTGGCCGACGCCCCGTTCGAGAAGATCGACGACAGCCACCCGGCCGCGGCCGAGGCGCTGCGCGGGGTCCAGGATCAGGTGCAGCGGATGCTCGACATCAACGGCAACCGCACCCCGGCGTCCTTCCACCGGGAGCTCGGCCGGCTGATGTGGGACCTCTGCGGCATGGAGCGGTCCGAGGAGAGCCTGCGCAAGGCGCTGGACCGGATCCCCGAGATCCGCCAGGAGTTCTGGACGAACCTCAAGGTCTCCGGCGACTGGACCTCGATCAACCCGACCCTCGAGCACGCCGGCCGGGTCGCCGACTTCATCGAGCTCGCCGAGCTCATGTGCGTCGACGCCCTGCACCGCAACGAGAGCTGCGGCGGGCACTTCCGCGCCGAGAGCCAGACCCCCGAGGGCGAGGCCCTGCGCGACGACGACAACTTCGCCTACGTCGCCGCCTGGGAGTGGACCCCTCAGGGCACCCCCCCGGTCCTCCACCGCGAGGACCTCGAGTACGAGTACGTCCACCTCGCCCAGCGGAGCTACAAGTGACAGTCACCCACGAGGGCGCCCACTCCACCGTCGGCGCCACCGACGCGACCGGCGAGAAGCGCGGCATGACCCTGACCCTGCGGATCTGGCGCCAGAAGGGCCCCACGGTCAAGGGCAGGATGGTGACCTACAAGGTCACCGACATCTCGCCGGACATGTCGTTCCTGGAGATGCTCGACGTCCTCAACGAGCAGCTCATCCTCTCCGGCGACGAGCCGGTGGTCTTCGACCACGACTGCCGCGAGGGCATCTGCGGCAGCTGCGGCCTGATGATCAACGGGACGGCGCACGGCCGTGGCATCTCCGGTGGTCCCACGACCACCTGCCAGCTGCACATGCGCAAGTTCTCCGACGGCGACGTCATCGACATCGAGCCGTGGCGGGCCACCGCCTTCCCGGTGATCAAGGACCTCGCCGTCGACCGGAGCGCGCTCGACCGGATCATCCAGTCCGGCGGCTACGTCAGCGCCCCGACCGGCACCGCGCCCGAGGCCCACTCGATCCTCGTCCCGAAGAAGGACTCGGACGCGGCGTTCGACGCGGCCACCTGCATCGGCTGCGGCGCGTGCGTGGCGGCCTGCCCCAACGCGTCCTCGATGCTGTTCACCTCGGCGAAGGTGGCCCACCTCGGCCTCCTGCCGCAGGGGCAGCCCGAGCGCAACGACCGCGTGGTCAACATGGTCGCCCAGCAGGACCGTGAGGGCTTCGGCGGCTGCACCAACATCGGCGAGTGCTCGGCGGCCTGCCCCAAGGGCATCTCGATGGAGAACATCTCCCGGCTCAACCACGACCTGCTCGGCGCCCTGCGCGCCGGGGCGCGGCCGAAGAGCTGAGAGAGGGCCCTTCTGCCCCCCACCGCTCGCGAGCTCGCGGCGGGGCCCCTGCAGAAGGGCCGAGCGGGCGGGGATCCCCAGGGGGGTCCCCGCCCGCTGCCGTCCCCGGTCCCGGGTGGACCCTGCTGAGTTCGGTGTGCGAACCTAGCGGGGTGACCACCGAGCAGACCGCCGTCCCGACCACGCCGGCCGAGTGGGGCGAGCCGCGCTCGCGCACCGTGACCTGGTACGACCCGATGATCGCCGCGGCCGGCGGGCTGGAGCGCTCCGGCCTGGAGACCCTGCAGGCCCTGCGGGACGGCGTCCTGCCCCCGCCGCCGATCGTGCCCCTCATGCAGATGGACCTGGTCGCGGTCGAGGAGGGGCGGGTCGAGTTCAGCTGCGCGGTCGACGAGTCGGTCTACAACCCGATCGGCGTCGTGCACGGCGGGCTGGTCTGCACGCTGCTGGACACCGTGGCCGGGTGCGCGGTGCACTCCACGCTCCCCCGCGGCCTGGCCTACACCTCGATCGAGCTCAAGGTGAGCTACCTGCGCGCGGTCCACGCCGACCGGGGGCCGCTCACCGCGGTGGGCCGGGTGGTGAAGCCCGGACGACGGGTCGCCTTCGCCGAGGGCGAGGTCCGCGACGCGTCCGGCGCCACCGTGGCCACCGCGTCCAGCTCCCTGCTGGTCTTCCCGATCCCGGTCTGACGGCCGGGGTCGGCCCGGTCAGCCGACGAGGTCGCGGGCGGAGTCCCGGGCGGCCAGCCACTCGGTCAGCAGCCCGGGCGGCAGCGGACGGCTCAGGTGGTGACCCTGGACGACGTCGCAGCCGAGCCGGGCGAGCGCGTCGACGGTGGCCCGGTCCTCGGCCCCCTCGGCGACCAGGGTCAGGCCGAGGGCGTGGGCCAGCTGCAGGGTGGAGGTGACGATGGCCGCCGAGCGCGGGCTGCTGGTCATCGGGCCGACGAAGGCGCGGTCCAGCTTGAGCTCGGTCACCGGGAGCGCCGCGAGGTAGGCCAGGCTCGAGTAGCCGGTGCCGTAGTCGTCGATGGCCACGCCGACGCCGCCCGCGCGCAGCCGCGCCAGCACCCGCGCGGCGCGCTCCCGGTCCGCCATGAGCAGGCTCTCGGTCACCTCGAGCGTCAGCGTCTCCGCCGGGACGCCGTGCCGCTCCAGGAGCTCGGCCACCTCGTCGGGGAAGTCCTCGTCGACCAGGTTGGACGGGCTGACGTTGACCGCGACCGACAGCTCACGGCCGTCGTCCGCCCACGCCCGGCACTGCGCCAGCGCGCGGTCGAGGACCGCGGTCGTCAGGTCGCCCATGAGCCCGGCGGACTCGGCCAGGTCGATGAACGCGTCGGGGTACACCAGGCCGTCGGTGGGGTGCCGCCACCGCACCAGGGCCTCGACGCCCTCCACCCGGCCGGTCGCGAGCGTGAGCTTGGGCTGGTAGTGCAGGACCAGCTCGCCGCGGCCGATGGCCTGGCGCAGCTGCTCCACGGCCTCGATCCGGTGCCGGCCGGAGCCGTCGCGCGCCTCGTCGTAGACCGCGGCGCCGTGGCGGCCGGCCTTGGCCGAGTACATCGCGAGGTCGGCCATCTGGAGCAGCTCCTCGGCGACGCGCGAGTGCTCCGGTCCCAGCGCGATGCCGATGCTGGCGTCCATGCTCAGCGACATCCCGGACAGCGGGAAGGGCCGCTGCAGCGCGCCGCACAGCCGGTCGGCCAGGGCGAGGGCGCCGGCCTCGTCGAGGTCGGCGGCCAGCACGACGAACTCGTCGCCGCCGAGCCGGGCCAGCAGGTCCCCGCCGCGCAGCTGCGCCGCCAGCCGCGGCCCGACCTGGCGCAGCAGCGCGTCGCCGACGTCGTGCCCGAGGGAGTCGTTGATCTCCTTGAAGCGGTCCAGGTCGATGACGAGGAGGGCGGTGGCTGCGCCCCGGGCGAGCCGGGTGTCGGCCGCGGCCAGCGCCTCGAAGACGTGCCGCCGGTTGGGCAGGCCGGTGAGGTCGTCGGTGCGGGCCTGCCGGCGGCTGTCGGCCAGCGCCCGCGCGTCGCGGAAGGTGAGGGCGGTGCGGGCCAGGGCGGCCAGGACGGCGAGCAGCGCGAGGACGCCGGCCAGCGGGTCGTCGTCGTCGTCCATGTAGCCGGCGAACAGCAGCAGCAGGGCGCTGAGCGCGCAGACGACGGGGACGACGAGCGCGCCGAGCCCCTCCAGCCGGCTGGTGCCCCCGGACCGCGGCCGCTGGCAGGCGGCGAGGCCGAAGCAGGTGAACGCGAGTCCCCAGCCGAGGTCGAGCGCCCCGCCGGGGGCGAAGGTGCCGTGCACGACCTGGGCGGCGTAGACGGTGTCGGTGACGACGAACAGCGCCATGCCGCCGGTCAGCCACCACCACACCCCGCCGGCCCCGCGGCCGATGACGGTGAGCGCGCCGGCGATGAGCACGAGCAGGAGCAGGTCGGCCACCGGGTAGGCCGCCGCGGTGACCACGGTGGCGGCCGGGCCGTCGGCCGCGCGGAGCAGTGCCCCGAGGGCCAGCGCGGAGCCGAGCGCAGCGGCGGTGAGCCCGCTGACCACGCCGTCGAGCCACATGCTGGAGGTGAGCCGGCGGATCCGCCCGCGCAGCAGCAGGAAGAGCCCTCCGTAGGCCAGCGGGTAGAAGCCCATCCAGCCCAGGTCGGCCCAGGAGGGCCGCGGCACGTCGGGGTGGCCGCCGGCCAGCGCCTCGTGCGCGACGGCGCCGGCCAGGTAGGACAGGACCGCGCCGGCGAAGCACAGCCAGGCGCCGCGGTCGGCGGTGGGGACCACAGCGCGACTGGCCAGGAGCCCGGCCACCCCGGCGAGGAACAGCAGCTTGCCGCTGCCGGCCAGCACCGCGAGCGGACCGGTCGCGCCCACGCCCAGGGCCAGGACCGATCCGGCGTAGGTCGCCCCCAGGGCCGCGGCGGCGATCCGCACCCGGCCCAGCGACCGGTCGGTCCGCTGCCGGGTCCGCGCCCGCCGCCGGACGCCGCGCTCCTGGTCCACGTCCAAGGCATCGGCCGCCGCCCGGCGGCCCTCAACCCCAGCCGCCGGGCGGACCGGGCGGTTCCCCCCGAGGGGGGACCCGGCCGGGCGCACCGGTCCAGCGGGCCCCGGACCCTGCCGAAGGCCTGGGTGGGCCGCCCCCGTCCCCGAGACGCCGGGTGAACCTCCCACCCGACCCGAGGACGGCGATGAGCAGGACCGCAGCACGCGCACTGTGGCGTCGGATCCGCCGCCACGTCCTCCGCCAGCAGGACCTGGTGGAGCGGACCCGCGGCCTGTTCTACCTCCTCGCCACGGCGTCCCTGCTGCTGACCGCGGCCGGCGTCCTCGTCGGCGCCGATCCGCTGAGCCGGGCCCTGGTCGCCGCCTCCTGCTCCGCCCTCGTGGCCTCGTGGACCTGCTGCTACCGCTCCCGGCGGGCACCGCTGGTGCTCGACCTCGTCGACGCCCTCGCCGTGACGCTGTTCGCGCTGGCCTGCCCCGTCCCGGCGGCCGCGCTGAGCACGGTGTTCCCGGCGCTGTGGTTCCGGAGTGTCTACGGCGCCGCGGGCCGCGTGGTGGCCTACGCGGCCGGACTCGGCGCGGCGCTCGTGGCCTCGACCGAGCTGTGGCACGTCGTCCCCGGGCGCGCCGGGACGACCGACTCGGGGATCCTGCTGCTGACCCTCCCCATGCTGGTCATCACCGTGATCGGCGCCCGGCACCTCGCGCAGGGCATCTTCGCCCGCGAGCAGACGCGGGAGCGGGACGCGGCGCTCGCGGCGCTGGGCACCAGCCTGCTCGGCGTCGTGGACGTCGCCGAGGTCCGTCGCCGGGCCTGGCAGGCCATCGACACGATGTGCCGCATGACACCGGGGCTGCGGGCCCTGGTCATCGCGGACGAGGGCGAGGACGTGCCGCTGCGGGTGGCGGCCCAGGGCGGCCGGCTCGCCGTGCGCCTCCCCTCGCTGCCCCGCGAGCTCCTCCCTCCCGGCGACGAGCCCAACGAGGTCTACCCGGTCCCCGCGCCGCCCGCGCTGGTCGCGGCAGCCGGCGGCGGCGTCGGCTGGCTGTGCATGCCGCTGCCCGCGTCGCCGGGCCGGCACATGCTGCTCGGGTCGCCGGGCGGCGTGCCCGAGGAGGTCGTCACCGCGATCCGGTCGATGAACAACCAGGTCGCCCTGGCCCTGCGGGCCGCCGAGGCGCACGGCGACCTGGCCGTGCAGGCCCGCACCGACGCGCTGACCGGCCTGGGCAACCGCGCGGCGTTCACCGACGCCCTGGACGACGCCGTCCGGAACGGCGCCGGCAACACCTGGCTGCTGTTCCTCGACCTCGACGACTTCAAGGTCGTCAACGACGCCCTGGGGCACGCGGCCGGCGACCGGCTGCTGCGGCACGTCGCCGCCCGGATCTCCGGCGCCCTGCGCGGCGGGGACCTGTGTGCGCGGCTCGGCGGGGACGAGTTCGCGGTGCTGCTGCGCGGAGCCGGCGAGGGCGTGGTCCGGCAGATCAGCGCCCGGTTGGTGGACCTGGTGTCCGCACCGCAGCGGCTGGACGGGCAACTGGTGCAGGTCGGCGTCAGCATCGGCATGGCCGAGCTCGGCGTCGGGGTCACCGGGACGGAGGTCGTGCAGCGGGCCGACATCGCCATGTACGCGGCCAAGGCGGCCGGCAAGAACCGGGTGCAGGCCTTCTCCCCCGATCTGCTGGACGCCCCCGCCGCGTCGGCGCTGGAGTCGGAGCTGCGGCGGGCGGTGGCCGAGGAGCAGTTCGTCGTCCACTACCAGCCGATCCTCGCCACCGCCGACGGCCGGTGCACCGCGGTCGAGGCGCTGGTGCGCTGGGCGCACCCGACCCGCGGACTGCTCGGGCCCGACACGTTCCTCGAGGCCGCCGAGCGCACCGGCACGATCCTCCCGCTCGGCGAGCAGGTGCTGCGGCGGGCCTGCGCCGACGCCGCCGCCTGGCAGGACGGCGGCCGCCCGGTGGCGCTGCACGTGAACGCCGCGCCCTCCCAGTTGGCGCACCCGCACTTCCTCACGGTCGTCCGGGAGTGCCTCGGCCCGCACGGCCTGGCCCCAGAGCTGCTGGTCGTCGAGATCACCGAGTCGACCCTGCTCGACGCACCCGCCGTCCAGACCACGCTCGACGACCTCGCGGGGATGGGTGTCGGCATCGCCGTCGACGACTTCGGCACCGGGTACTCGGCGCTGACCACGCTGCGCACCCTCCCGGTGGGCGTCGTGAAGATCGACCGGAGCTTCGTCGCCGGCGCGGCCACGCAGGTGGCCGACCAGGCGGTGCTCGAGGCGATCGCCCAGATGGCCGCCCGGCTGGGGCTGGAGACCGTCGCCGAGGGCGTGGAGGACGCCGAGCAGCAGCGGTTCGTCGAGCAGGCGGGCATCACCGCGGTGCAGGGCTTCCTGCACCAGCGCCCCCTCCCGGCCGGCGAGCTGGCCGCGTGGCTGGAGCACCGGCGGTCGCTCTCCGCCGTCCGGGGCTGAGACCCCTTCCCCCGCCGCGCCCGGGCCGGGGACCCTGGACCCAGCCGGGCGAGGAGGCCGCCGTGACCCACCGGGACGACCCCGACCGCTGGACCGGCCCGACCTCCTCGGTCCGGGTCGGCGACCGGGCGCTGCGCCTGCCGCTGCGCTATCCGGACTCCGCCTGCTTCGCGGCGGTGCACCCGGCGTCCCACGACGCCGTGGCCGCCGCGCTGCCGGGGACGGCGCTGCGGCCGGTCCGCTGGGTGGACGGGCGGGCGCTGGTCTCCGTGGCCGCCTTCCGCTACCGCGCGGTGACCACCGCCGACACCCCGGCCGGCCGGCTCGCGCCGTACGGGGAGGTGTCGGTGGCCGCCGTGGTCACCCGGGGGCCGGCGCCGCGGCTCCTGCCGGTGCTGCGCCGCCGGCTGTCGCTGTTCGTGCTGCACCTGCCGGTGACCACCCGGGAGGCGCGGGACGCCGGGGTCGCGCTGTGGGGCTTCCCCAAGTTCGTGGCCGACATGGACTTCGCCGAGGAGCGGCCGGTCCGCCGGGTCACCCTCGCGGAGGGCGGGACGACGGTGTTCGAGCTGGCGGTCCGCGGGCGTGGGCCGGTGCTCGCCGACCGGCGGCCGGCGGTCATGTACACGACCCTCGGCGGGCAGCTGGTGGAGACGGTCGTGCCCATGGCCGGCCGGCTGCGGGTGGCCTTCGGCGCCGGCGCCGGCGAGCTCCGGCTGGGCGACCACCCGGTGGCCGACTCCCTGCGCGCGCTGGGCGTCGCCCCGCACCCGCTGGCCGTCTTCGACTACCTGGACCACCGCAGCGTGCTCCCGGCGGGCCGCCCGGTCGGGCCGGCTCCCGCCTACGCCGGGCACCGCGGTCAGGATCGGGACGCAGGCCGGTTCACCGTCCGCTATCCGCACACCCCGCCGTTGGACCTGTCCGGGCCGCTGGTCCCCGCTCCGGCCTGAGCGCGGTCACTCGGCGGCGGCCTCGACGTCCCGCGGGCGCAGCGCACCGGCCTCGACCAGCACGTCGACGGCCGGCTCGAGGTCGGCCAGGGCGCGCGCGAGGTCCTCCGGCCGGGCGATCGTCCAGGCCTGGGTCTCCACGTAGCAGCGGACCGCGTCGTCGAAGACCTCCGACCCGGCCGCCTCCCGGGCGGCGTGCAGGGCGGCGGCGCCCTTGCTGTAGACGCGGCGCTCGTAGTCGTCCTGGTCGGCGAACTCGGCCATCGTGCCGGCGACCGGGCCGCCCCGGTCCAGGTCGTCGTCGTCGCCGTGGTCGTCGGCGACGCTCTCCGCGTAGGTGGCGAACGCCTCGTCCAGCCACGGGTCCCGGAACTGGGAGTTGCCCACCATCCCGTAGAACCACATGTGCGCGACCTCGTGGACGACGAGTGAGAAGTCCGCCGACCCCAGCAGGATCGACGAGGGGTACTCCTCCCCGCCGCCGTCCCGGCCGTCCGACACCAGCGGCACGGTCAGCGTCGGGTACGGGAACGGGCCGAACCGCTCCTCGAGCAGCGCGATGGCGGTGGCGGTGTCCTCGGCCAGCTCGTCGGCGGAGGTGTCGGCTCCGGGGAGGACGCCCGCGGTCACCGTCGTGTCGCCCGCCTGCACCTGCGCCGTCTCGAACTCCCCCACCGCCACGCTGGCGTCGCGGGCGACCGGCTCGTGCGACTCCCACACCCGGCGACCGCTCTCGGCCGCCTGCGCCTGCTGCTGGTCCCCGGTCATGAGGACGGTGAGCTCCTCGGGCGCCGAGACCCGGATCGTCGTGTCGGCCACCGTCGCCGCCGTCGTCTCCCCGCTGATCTCGCTGAACGGGTCCTGCGCCCAGCCGTGCCCCGGCTCCCAGGTCAGCAGGGGGAACCCACCGGCCCACCAGGTGACGTCGTCGCGGGCGCCGAGCCGGTCGAACCCCGCCGGGGTGCGCCCGGTGGACAGGCGCAGCGTGAAGTCCAGCTCGACCGAGACGGTCTCCCCCGCCGCGACCGGCGCCCGCAGGTCGACCCGGTACAGCCCGCCGGGGGTGCCGGGCTCGGCGTCGGCGTCCACGTGCCGCCCGCCGGCCACGGCCTCCCCCCGGACCGCGTCGACCCGGAGCGCGTTCCCGGCCGACTGGGGCGCGTTGGGGATCAGCCGGAACCACAGCTCCTCGACCGGCAGGTCGGGCGTGAAGGCGAGGGTCTCCGTGCCGGTCACCGTGCGCCGGTCGTCGTCCAGCCGGAAGTCGAGGGTGACCACCGGCCGGTCGGGGTCGGGCGCGGCCCGTTCCGCCGTCGGGCACCCGGCTGCCGTCCCCGCCTCCGCAGCCCGCTCCTCCGGGGAGGACGTGCAGGCGGCGAGGAGGAGAGCGGCGCCGCAGCCGGCGGCCCACCGGCGTCCCGCTGCCCTGCGGTCGGTCGCGTCGAGCATGGTCTCTGCCCACCCGCGGGTGCGGACGGGCCCGCGCTCGACGGGTCTGCTCGCGGCCGCCCCCGACTGGGGCGCAATCTAGGGGGTGGCGGCGGCGGCGCGGCACCCCTCGCGGCGCGGGAGCTCACATCGTCGAGTACCGGTCAGTTGCCGGGCTCCCAGAAGAACTCGTCCATCGGCGGCACCTCGTCGAGGATCCCGTACTCGACAGCCTTCTGCGGCGCGGCCAGGAACTCCTCCTCGGTGTAGTCGGACTTGAACAGCGGCATGGTCAGCCGCTCCACCAGGGCGGGGTCGATCTCGGTGTACTCGGGGATCTGCGCCCGCCACTCGTCGGGGTGCTCCCGGGAGTAGTCCAGCGACTCGAAGATGGCCGCCTGGATGTCCTCGAAGAGCTCGGGGTCCTCCTCGATCTGAGTGGTCGTCGTGAAGTAGACGCCCGACATGCCGATGCCGTCGGGGACCAGGTCGAGCCAGTCGTCGGCGATCACCCGCGCCCCGGCGTCCTGGGCCAGCGTGCAGAACGGCTCGCCGCAGACGAACGACTGGACCTGCCCGCTGCCCAGCGCGGTCACCGCGTCGGGCAGGCTCATCTCGACGAAGTTGACGTTGTCCGGGTTGCCGCCGGCGGCCTCGATGGAGTTGCGGGCGAGGGTCTCGACCTGGCTGTTGAGGATGTTCAGCGCGACGGTCCGCCCCTCGAGGTCGCCGGCGTCCTGGATCGCGGGGTCGCTGGCCATGAGGGCGTTGATGTGCTGGCCCTCCTCGCCGTTGCTCCACGACGTCGGCGCGATCGCGGTGACCGGGAGGCCCTCCCCGCGGGCCTGCAGGATCGACACGATCCCGCTGAACCCGAACTGGTACTCCCCCGTCACGACCGCCGGCACCAGCGCCGCGCCGCCCTGGCCGAGGTTGAACTCCAGCTCGATGCCGCGGTCGCGGAAGAAGCCCTGGTCCTGACCGAGGTGCAGGATCGCGACGTCGCTGACCGGGATGATCCCGACCTGGACGGTGCGGACCTCCTCCGCCGCACTCCCGCCGCCGCCGCTCCCACCGCTGTCGCCCCCCTCGTCGGAGTCGCCGCCGCAGGCGCTGAGCAGCAGCGCCAGCGCGGCGACGACAGAGGTGGTGCGGGCGGCGGCGAGAGTGCGCAACGGTCCTCCAGGAGGGACACCGGTGGGGCGACAAGTGTGCGGCATCCGTACGCGGGTGCGGTTACCGGACGCCGGAACGCTAGGTGATGACCGTCACAGGGTCAACGCCCGGAGACCGCTTCGTGACCTCAGCGGCTCTGGAGCGCGTCGAGGGCCACCGCCATGGACGCCGCCACCCGGAAGTCCAGGCGCGGGTCGGGGACGGTCACGGTGTAGCGGTCGCGGATGGCCTTCTGCCGCTCGCTCACCAGGACCGTGGCCCCGGTCGCGGCGTCGACGAAGTCGAAGTGGAAGACGAAGGGCACCCAGACGTCCCCGATGAAGGGGATGAAGTCCCAGACCCGGCGCAGGACGGCGATGACTGGGCGCCGCTCGCGGCCCACGGCGGCGATCCCGGGTGCCTCGAGGTTCCAGGTCGACCGCACCAGGCTGGCGCCGAACTGCTTGCTGAACGTGCCCAGCGGCTGCCCGTACTCGTCGAAGACGTCGTGCTCGGCGTGGACGTCGAGCCGCTGGCGGGCCTTGAAGGAGAACACCCGGCGGCTCTTCGCGGCGTCGGAGAAGAAGACGACCTCCTCCTTGAGCTTCATCCGCTTCTGCTCGGCGAAGGCGAGCAGGTGCCCCTCGGATCCGTCGGGGTTGGCCGCGATCACCTCGTAGCGGTTGACCATGACGGTGATCCGCTGCTTGACGAAGAACTGCGGCACGACCATCGCGGCCGGGGGCTGGGCTCCTGGGGGCATGGGGCCGGGGGGCATCGTCACGGCGGGACTCCTCGGGTCGTCGGGTCGGGCGGTGGCCCATCGTGGCGCATCCCGGGGTGGCGACACCCCGACGTCCGCCGCGCTGGAATGAACGACCGGCGCCCCGACTTGGCTCCCACGTACGCGTGGCCGACCAGGGCCTCGGAAGACACCGCAGCACAGCCGGGGGACCCGTGAGCGCCGCCACCACCGCACCACCCACCGTCATCCCCCCACCTCCCCTGACCGGCCGGCGCCAGGCGCTGTTCACGCTGGTCCTGGGCACCTTCGTCGCCATCGGCCCACTGACGATCGACATGTACCTGCCGGCCCTCCCGACGATCACGACCGACCTGGCGACGACGTCGGCGACCATCCAGCTGACGCTGACCGGCACGCTCCTGGGCCTGGCCCTCGGCCAGCTGGTGCTCGGGCCGCTGTCGGACGCGCTGGGCCGCCGCCGTCCCCTGCTGGCCGGCACCGCGCTGTACGTGGTGGCCTCGCTGCTGGTGCTGGTCGCGCCGAACGTCGCGGTCCTGGGTGCGCTGCGCGTCCTGCAGGGCATGGGCAGCGCGGCCGGTGCGGTGATCGCGATGGCCGTCGTCCGGGACCTGCTCACCGGCCGGGCCGCGGCGACGATGATCTCCCGGCTGTTCCTCGTGCTGGGGGCCGCGCCGGTGCTCGCCCCGACCATCGGCGGGGAGATCCTGCGGTTCACCTCGTGGCGCGGCATCTTCGTGCTGCTGGCCGCCTACGCTGCGCTGCTGCTCGTGGTCGGCGGGCTGGTCCTGCGCGAGACGCTCCCGCCCGAGCGGCGCAGCACCACCGGCGTCCGCGGCACGCTGCGCACCTACCGCGGCCTGCTGCGCGACCGCACCTACGTCGGGCTGGTGCTGGTCGCCGGGCTGACCATGGCCGGGCTGTTCAGCTACGTGTCCGGCTCGTCGTTCGTCTTCCAGCGGGAGTTCGGGCTCGACGAGCAGCAGTTCGGCCTGCTGTTCGGCGCGGGCGCGTTCTGGCTGATCGCCGCCACGCAGCTCAACCCGATCGCGCTGCGGCGCTGGTCACCGGCCCAGGTGCTGTTCGGGGGCGTGCTGGCCGGGACCGCCGCCGGCGCCGTCCTGCTCGTCCTCGCCGTCACCGGCACCGGCGGGCTGGCCGGCGTGGTCGTGCCGCTGTGGGCGGTCCTCTTCGCCGGCGGTCTGGCGCTGCCCAACGCCCCGGCTCTCGCCCTCGCCCGCCACGGCGAGGCGGCCGGCGCGGCCGCGGCGCTGCTGGGCGCCGTCCAGTTCGGCGTCGGCGCCTCCGTCGCCCCGCTCGTCGGCGTGCTCGGCAACGACGCCGCCGCGATGGGCACCGTGATCGTCGGCTCCCTGCTGGTGGCGATCGCCGTGCTCGTGACCGTCGTCCGCCCGTGGCAGCTCACCGAGACCGGGGAGCAGCCGGCCCCGGTCGGCTGAGCCCCGGGACCGGCCGCGGGTCAGGCGCGGCGCTGGCCGGAGGCGGTGGCGCCCTCGGAGCCGCTCACCCGCGACTGCTCGCTCGTGCTGTCGTCCAGCGGCACCTCGCGGGCGACGTTGCGCCCGGCGGCCGGTTGCACCTCGGCCCGGTGCGACGGCGTCCGCAGCGGCAGCTGCTGCAGGGACGCCGGGTCGGCCCGGCCCCACTCGCTCTCGACGTCGGTGAGCAGGGCCTCCAGGTAGGCGCGCAGCTGCACCCGGCAGGCCTGGGCGAACGCCTTGAGGTAGGCGACCTGCTCCTCGAGCTCCTGGGTGGTGCTGGCGCCGGTCCCGGCCCCGACCCCGGCCTCCGCCGACGCCGCCGCGGGCTGGGTCCCGCCGACCATCTTGGCCGCGGCCTCCTGCGCCGCCTGGATGATCGCGCCGGCGTTCTCGCGGGCCCGGCGCAGCTGCTCCTCGTACTGCGCCCGGGCGTCGGCGGTCATCTGCCGGCTGAAGTCCTCGGCCTCGGCGACGTAGCTGTCGGCGGTCTGCTGGGCGCTGGCCAGGATGCGCACCGCCTGGTCGCTGGGCGGCTCGACGACGGAGGCACCGGCGGCCTGCTCGCGCAGCGCGTGGACCTCGTCGCGCAGCTCGGCCTTCTCGGCGTGCAGCTGCGCCATCTCCTCGGCCATGCGGTCGAGGAAGCGGTCCACCTCGACCTCGGCGTACCCCGGCCGCATCATCGTGCCCCGGGTGAACTGCACGCTGCGGATGTCGCCCGGCGTCATCCGCCGCTCCACCCGCGGCTGCGCGTACTCGTGGGCGCTCATTCGGTCACCTCTCCGTCAAGGCTGGGTCCCAGCCGGCTCGGGGCGAACACCTCGCTGCGGATGCGCTCCGGTCGGACGCCGTCCTTGACCAGTCGCGTCGTCGTGTCCTCGACCATGGCGGCCGGCCCGGCCACGTAGACGTCCCGGCTCGTCCAGGGGCCGTGCCGCACGACCACCTCCCCGACGTCGCCCTGCTCCAGGGGGGACAGGTCGTCGCCGGAGACGGCGAAGGTCACGGTGAGCCACGGGTGCTCGGCGTCCAGGCGCTCGAGGTCGGCGCGGTCGTAGATCCGCTCCTCGGTGCGGGAGCCGACGAAGAGGTCGACCCGCCGCGGCGGCCCGTGGCGGGCCACCTGGTCGACCACGGCCTTGAGCGGTGCCAGGCCGGTGCCGCCGGCGACCAGCAGGAGGTCGCGGTCGGAGTCCTGGTCGAAGTGGATGTGCCCCAGCGGCGGCCCGAGGTGGAGGACGTCGCCCTGGCCGACCCGGCGGACCAGCGCGGTGCTGACCGGGCCCCCGTCGTAGGCGCGGACGTGGATCTCCAACAGCCCGTCGGGGCGCGGCGCGTTGGCCGGCGAGTAGTACCGCCACAGCTTGGGCCGCACGTCGCTCTCCAGCGAGATCGACTCACCGGCCCGGTAGGGGAACTCCGGCGTGGGGCGCAGCCACATGACCGCGGTGTCGACCGTGCGCCGCTCGTGGGACACCACCTCGGCGTCCCACCACGGCGGCTCGTCCGTCGCCGCCTCCGCCGCCTCGATCATCACCTGTGCCACGACCCCGTAGGCGTCGGCCCAGGTCTGCTCGAGCGCCGGGTTCCACTCGTCGTCGAAGTGCTTGAGCGTGGCGATCAGGCTGGCGCCGACGGCCGGGTAGTGCTCGGCGACGGTCCCGAACTTGCGGTGGTCGCGGCCCAGCGCCTGGAGGATGGGCACCAGCCGGTCCAGGTCGTCGACGTAGGCCACGACGTCCCCCAGCGCCTGGAACAGCCGGTCGCGCTGGTGCGCCATCGAGATGGGGAAGAGCTTCCGCGTCGCCGGGTGGCTGAGGAACAGGTGGGAGTAGAAGTAGAGGGGCGCCTCGTCGCCGGCGGCGGCCGCCTTGGCGAAGCTCGCCCGCATCGCAGGGATGTCCACCAGCACCTCCGTTCCCCCGTGCTGTCGGCCGGCGACTCCCGCCCCGCACGTCGGACCGGGCGTGTTCGCCGCAACCCACCGTAGCGAGACGACGGCGTGCTGGCGATCTCAGGTGCCGGTCAGACCCGCTCCTCCACGAACCGCGCGATCTCCCGGGCGAGGCCCGCCTCGGCGCCGCCGTACTCGTGGCCGGCACCGGGCACCTCGGCCGACACCCGGTCGGCGACGGTCATGCGGTCGAACAGCTCCCGCCACGCCGGGACCCGGGTCTCCGCTCCGCCCCAGGCCAGCAGCAGCGGGCTGGACGAGGCGTTGACCCCGTCGAGCCAGCGGTCGGGACGCTCGGCGAGGCGCTCGAGGAAGGACGCCGCGGAGATGGCGAAGTACCACGCCGGGACCGGCAGCAGGAGGTGGCCCTGCCCGGCGTCGACCAGCGCCTGGGCGTGCGCGTGCGCCTCCTCCAGGGCCGCGTCGTCGGCGTACCAGGCCGTCAGCGGGAAGCGGACCGACGTGAGGGGCGAGAGGAAGACGCGCGCGGCGATCCCGTCGGCACCCGGACCCCAGTCACCGAGGAAGTAGCCGCCGGCGGAGTGGCCGACGACCACCACCGGCAGCCCGGTCCGCTCCCGCAGCCAGGCCACACCCGCGGCGATGTCGGCCGGGCCCTCGTCCAGCCGCTCCCACATCCCGCCGTACGCGGCCTCGGGGCCGGTCGCGATGCCGGGGGCGTCCCCGAGCCGGCTGTAGGCGAGGTCGTGACAGCGCAGGTTCAGCGACAGGTGCAGGAACCGGTCGGGCGCCAGGTGGGGCGGCAGGGTCCGCGGCGGGCCGGAGTAGAAGTTGCCGCCCTTGCCGTGCACGTGCAGCAGCGCGGCGCGCGGCCGGTCCGGGGGCGGGAGGAGCAGGCCCTGCAGCAGGGTGCCGTCCTCGGCGGGGACGTCGACCAGCTGCGGGCCGCCGGTGGGCAGGCCGCTCGTCACGGGGCTCTCCTCGTCGTGGGACGGCGCTCCCCGGTGCGGCGGCGTCGCCGCACCGGGGAGCCGGGGCCGGTGTCGCTCAGTCGTCGAGGATGAGCTCGTCGTAGTCGATGTCCGCCTCGAGCAGCCCGTACTCGGTCATCATCTCGCCGGTCGTCTCGATGGACTCGCGGTCGTTCTGACCGCGCCACTGGATGAGGTTGACCGACGCCGCGAGCTCCGGGGCGAAGTTCTCGATGAGCTGCGGCATCGCGGCGCGGAAGGCCTCCGGGTCCTGCTGGATGTCCTCGGCGGTGGCCTGGACGGCCCGGCCGAAGGCGGCCACGACGTCCTCCCCCACCCGGGCGACGGTCTCGTCGGTCATCGTCATGACGCCGATCTGCAGCCCCGGCTGGATGGCGACCCACGGCCGGTCGACGACCCGCAGCCCCTGGTTCTGGCCGATGGTCGCGAACGGCTCGATGACGATCCCGGCGTCGACGTCACCGCGGGCGAGCCCGGCCAGGATCTCCGGGAACGGCAGCTCGACCGGGCTGATCGCGTCCTGCGGCTTGCCCAGCTCCTCGAGGGTGCTGCGGATGTAGAGCTCGTTGACGTTGCGCAGCGCGTTGACGCCCATCCGGACGCCGTCGAGGTCCTCCGGGCCCTGGATCGGGCTGTCGGCGGGCACGAGCACCGCCGCGAAGTCGCCGTCGGGCTCCTCCGAGGTGGCACTGCCGGCGGCGACGAACTTGATCGGCAGGTCGGCGCCGACGCTGGTGAGCGCCGACACGAGGTCCAGGCCCAGGACGTCCATGTCGCCCTGCAGCAGGGCCGGCACGGTGGAGGTGCCACCGCCGGGGTTCACCCGGGCCTGCAGGTCGATCCCCTCGTCCTCGAAGTGCCCGCGCTGCACGCCGTAGCTCACGAAGGCGAACGGGGCGCCGGGGGTCTCGGCCATGGTGAGCGTGGTCGGGCCGCTGTCGGCGCCGCCGCTCGTCGTGGCGGCGGCCTCGGTCGAGCCGCCGTCGTCCGACCCGCCGCAGGCGGTGCTCGCCATGAGCACCGCGGCGGTGACCACGGCCCAGGTGGCCTTCGAGCGCTTCATCCGGTGTCTCCTCGAGAAGTCAGTGCTGGGCGCCGCCCGAGAGGGGGCGCCGTAACGTACGTCACGCTTCTGCACAGCGCAACAGCAGCGGGGTTTCCTTCCGCTGTGTCGAACGCGTCACTTCAGGAAGAAGTGCACCCAGCGCTTCCCCTCGGCGAGCCCGGCGAGCTCCTGACCGGCCGCCTGCATGATCAGCGGCGAGGACGAGACGTGCTGCGTGCCACCGTGCACGTCGCGGAACAGGCGCTGGATGGTGCCGCGCCGCAGGGCGTCCGTGCCGGCCGACGTGTAGACGAACTGGGCGATCTCGGCGACGGAGAACGTGGCGTTGTGCAGGGCCACCCGGTTGAGCGTGTGCAGCCGCAGCGGGATCTCCTCGCCCCGCGCGAGCACCTGCTCGATCTCCTCCCAGACCTCGTACAGCAGCGCCTTGGCCGCGCGCAGCTTCACCTCGGCCTGGGCGAAGTGCTCGGAGAAGGCGACGGTGTCGGTCTGCGCACCGGGCCGACCCGCCTTGGCGCGGACGACCGCGGCGAGCTCGTCGAGCAGCCGCCGGCCCACGCCGAGCACCCAGCCCCCGTGGTTGATGCTGGCGAAGTTGCCGATGCCGATGCGGTAGAGGTCGCCCCCGGTCACCGGCTCGGTGGTCAGCGAGGGGTAGCTGTGCTCGATCGGGACGAAGCAGTCCTCGAGCGTGTAGTCGATGCTGCCGGTGCCGCGCAGGCCGAGGACGTCCCAGTTCTCGATGAAGGTGACCTGCTCGACCGGGACGATGAAGAACCGCGTCTCGCCGGTCTCGGTGTCCTGCGCCGCGGTGTGCAGGTGGGTGCAGTGCTTGATGCCGGAGGCGAAGGACCAGTCGCCGGAGATGCGGTGGCCGCCGTCCACCGGGACGGCGCGGCCGGGCTTCGTGCCCTGCCCGGCGATGCCCAGCCGCGGGGTGGCGAACAGCTCGCGTGCGGCGTCCTTGCCGAAGAACGCACCGGCCAGTCCGGTCGACAGGCCCATGGCCATGGCGACCCAGCCGGTCGAGGGGTCGGCGTAGGAGAGGGTGCGGAAGAGGTCCATCGCCTGGCGCGGGGTCATCTCGGCGCCGCCGAGTTCGCGCGGGGTGATGACCCCGATCGCGCCGATCCGGTAGAGCGCCTCGATGACCGGCTCGGCGATGCGGCCCTCGCGGTCGTTCTCCTCGGCGTGGCTGTCGATGAGCTCGAACAGTCCCTCGGCCTGCCGGATGACCTCGGCCGGCTCCGGCGACGCCTCTCGGGTGGCCTGCGTCCCCTGCACCGTCGTCATGCCGTTCCTCCGTCGTGGCCGGTCCCGTTCCGGGAGGCGACTGTAGGCAGAGGGGAACGCGCGGGACGACGATCCGCTGATAGGGAGTGGGGGTCCGCTGATTCCCGTTGGGAATCAGCATCCGACCTGGCAACTCCTGGCCCGGCGCGGGGTCCGGGAGCCGCGGTGATGACTCGCGGGTGTCAGCGGGGGGCGCCGTCCTCCCACGGACGCAGGGCGAGGAAGTTCGCCAGGGCGGCCGGCTGCGGGCCGGCGCGCCACATCGCGCCCATGGTCAGCGTCAGGCCGGCGTCCTCCAGCGGCACGTGGGCCACCGTCGGCTGGGCGGCGAACCGCGCCGACGCCGGGACGAAGGCGATGCCGAGCCCGCCCGCGACCAGGCCGATCGCGATCGACGTGCTGCTGACCTCGTGCGCCACCCGGGGGCTGAAGCCGGCGCGGTTGCAGGCGGTCACGTAGTAGTCGTGCAGCATCGGCTCCACCGAGCGGTCCAGGAGCACCAGTTCCTCGTCCGCGATCTCCTCCAGGCGGACCGACGGGCGCCCGGCGAACCGGTGCCCGCGGGGGACGACGAGCTGCACCGGCTCCTCGCTGACCAGCTCGGTCCGCAGGTCCGGCCGCGGCGTGATGGGCAGCCGGACGAAGGCCAGGTGGATGCTGCGGTCGGCGACGCCCTCGAGCGCGGTCCGGGTGGTGGTCTCGCTCAGGGTGAGGACGACGCCCGGGTAGTGCCGGCGGAACACCCGCAGCGAGCGCGGCAGCAGGTCGGCCAGGGCGGGCTGGATGAAGCCGATCGCCAGCCGGCCCACCTCGCCGCGCACCACCGCACGGGCGCGGTCCACCGCGTTCCCGGCCCGGGCGAGCACCTCGACCGCCTCGGCGAGGAAGACCCGCCCGGCCTCGGTGAGCGTGACGCCGCGGCGGTCCCGCTCGAGCAGCCGGACCCCGAGCTCGTGCTCCAGCGCGCTGACCTGCTTGCTCAGCGCGGGCTGGGCGATGTGCAGCTTCTCCGCGGCCCGCCGGAAGTGGAGCTCCTCCGCGACGGCGACGAAGTAGCGCAGGTGCCGCAGTTCCACCGGCGGAGCATCCCCCACGGGCGGGGCCGCCGTCCGCCGGTGTCACCCGGGCGGTGGTGCCTCCGCGTGCGCCGGCGCGGCCCGCCAGCGGGCGCGCCACTCCGGCGCCTCCCACGCCTCGCCCCCGTAGATCGTCTCGCGGGCGACCTTGCCGTCCCGGAACTCCAGGACGTCGACGCCGTACATCCACGGCCCGCCGTCGTAGCGCAGGCGCAGCTCGGCGACCCAGACGTCGCCCGCTCCCCGCACCCGGTCCAGCTCGTAGTCGATGGAGGTCGCCGGGTAGTCCTTCCGCCACGGGAGGAAGTTGGCGACGCCCTCGAACCGCTCCCCCGACTGCGGGAACTCCAGGACGGCGTCGGGGTGGTAGATCGAGCTCGCGCCCTCCTCGTCGTCGGCCGCGCTGTGCTCCAGGTAGTGCTGCACCGCCGCCCGTGCGGACGCCTCGTCCATGGCCACTCCTCGGCACCGGTCCCCGCGCGACGACTGTCCTCCGCCGGGCAGGTGCCGTCGAGGGGTTGCCGTGGCGCTCGGGACGGGCGGGACGCGGCTGGCGGGTCGCACCGGTCAGGTCCCCCAGGCGGCGCGCGGGCCCGCCTAGCGTCCGGACTCCGCAGTTCCGTCCCAGGGGGCAGTCCGTGACCAGTCCATCCACCCGGCCCGCGCGAGCGGTGCTCGCCGTCGTCTCGGCCGTCGTGCTGCTCCTCGTCGTCGCGGCGGTCGCGACGACCGGCGTCTCCGGCGGCCTCGTGATGACCGGCCTCGCGGCCCTGCTCCTGGGCGCCGGCGCGGCGATCGCCGGCCGCGCCCGGTGGGCGTTCATCGCCGGCCGCAAGGCGGCGGGGATCGTCGCGGCGGCCGGCGTGGTCGCGCTCGTGGCCGGCGCGGCGAGCGCGCCGCCCACGGTCCCGACGGCCGCCGCCTCGAGGGCGAGCACGCCGACGACGCCGTCGTCCGCGCCGGCTCCCCCGACGCCGGACGAGGACGCCATCGCGGCCGCCGAGCGGGCGCTGGCCGACGCTGAGACGAACGAGGCCGCGGCGTCTGCCGGCGCGAGCGCACCGGCCGGCCTGCTGGGCGACGCCGCCGCGCAGGCCGCCGTCTCGGGCGCCGAGCGGACCTCGGCCCTGGCCGCGCTGGCCGCCGTCGAGGTGCGGGGCCGGGCACCGCGCACCGGCTACGACCGGGACCTGTTCGGCTCCGGCTGGGTGGACACCGACCGCAACGGCTGCGACACCCGCAACGACGTCCTCGCCCGGGACCTGACCGGCGAGACGGTCGAGCCCGGCACCCGCAACTGCGTCGTGCTCACCGGCTCGCTGGCCGACCCGTACTCGAACCGCGCGATCGCCTTCCAGCGCGGGCAGGGCACCAGCGAGGCGGTGCAGATCGACCACGTGGTCGCGCTGTCCGACGCGTGGCAGAAGGGCGCCCAGGGCTGGGATCCCGGCCGGCGCACCGCCTTCGCCAACGACCCGCTCAACCTCCTGGCCGTCGACGGCCCGCTCAACATGCAGAAGGGGGACGGCGACGCGGCCACCTGGCTGCCGCCCAACCGCGGTTACCGCTGCGCGTACGTGGCGCGGCAGGTCGCGGTGAAGGTCGGCTACGGGCTCTGGATGACCCAGGCGGAGAAGAACGCCAGCGCCACCGTGCTGAGCACCTGCCCCGGCGAGCCGCTGCCCGGTGGCGTGGTGGCACAGCTGCCCGCGCCGGCCCCGACCCCGGCTCCCGCCCCGGCCCCGGCTCCCGCCCCGGCTCCGGCTCCCGCCCCCCGTCCGGCCCCTGCGCCGGCGCCCGCGCCGCGGGCACCCGTGGTCGTGCCGGCACCGCTCCCCGCGCCGGTTCCTGCTCCCGCCCCCGCCCCTGCGGCGCCGTTCTACAAGAACTGCGACGCGGTGCGTGCCGCCGGCGCCGCCCCCATCCGTCCCGGTGACCCGGGCTGGCAGCAGAAGTTCGACGCCAACAAGGACGGGGTCGGCTGCGAGTGAGCGCTACGCGGGGGTGAACCGCGGCGCGGCCGGGCCGGTCAGCCGCCCGGCGGGGACCTGCCGGCCGCACACGAGCAGCAGGAGGTCCCGGGCCCGTCCGGAGAGGGGCTCCCCGGTGCCGTACGTCCAGTCGGCGTCGGTCGCCCGGAGCTGGACCCCGTCGAGGTCGACGCCGAAGTAGCGCAGCTGCTTGGGCTGCAGCCCGCCGAGCACCGCGAGGACGCGCTCGGTCGAGGAGTGCTCCTCGTCCCGGCCGAGGGCCACCGAGACGTCGAGGCCGTGGATGACCTCGTGCGAGAGCGCACCCAGCGGCCCGCCGCCGGGCGGGGTCCAGGGGTGGTCGACGTTGTCGCGGAGGCTGGCCAGCAGTTGCGCGTCGGTCAGCCGCTCGGTGTCGCGGTGCGCGGCGCGGTCGGCCATGCGGGAGAAGCTGCCGCCGGCTCGCAGCATGCCGGCCAGCACCTGCCGCAGCGAGTACCGGTAGGCCATGGTCGTGTGCGCGAGGACCTCCCGCACCCGCCAGCCGCGGCACAGGCTCGGCGCGGCCCACTCCGCCTCCGACAGCGCGGAGTACAGCTCCACCTGCTGGCGTCGCTCGGCGCGCACGGCCGCCCTGATGTCGTCGTCCGACACGTGACCTCCTCGGGGTTCTGGCAGGGAGACGCCGCGGCGGGGGCGAACTCATCGGTCCCACCGCCGCATGGGCTCCCGGGCCGCGGCCGGGTCCTCGCCCTCTGCGCCCGAAGGCCCAGGATCGGGCGGTACCGACTACACGCAGTTCCGCACCGTTCCGTTCCGTTGTGACACGGCGGCGCCACGCCCGAGGCCGATTGACGATCTGCCGCCCGGCCGGATTGGGTGCTGCGGTCGGGTGTCGAGCAGCGGCGCCTCGAACCGGGGGGAGCACTGGATGCCGATCTGGACAGTGGAGGTCACGGGGGGCCGCGACGAGCGCGTGGAGGCGGGGTTGCTGGCCACGGAGGCCGGCGCCCTGGTCGCCATCTCCGAGGAGGGCGTCATGGTGCGGGCCTGGGCGCCCGGCCACTGGTCCACCGTGCGGCACCTCGGCGGGACGGACGGGTACCGCCTGGACGGGGCCAGGGAGCGGGACGACGTCCTGATCGGTCTGCCGCGCGCCTGAGCGGGCTCAGCCGTTCCGCTGGGCCGCGAAGGCGTCCTCGAAGAGAGCGGTGAAGGCGGCCTGGTCGAGCGCCGCAGAGGGTGCCCCCGTCTGCTGGAGCGCCGCCCTCGACGTCCTCGCCCTCGGCGAGCACCTCCACCGTGACCCCGGTGGGCGTGCTCGCCGACTGCGCCACGATGGCCCCGAAGTCCTCGGGGGTGACCTGGGTGGCACCGACGTCCTGCCCGCACTCGGGCGGGGTGACCGACCCGCCCAGCGGCAGCCCGCCCGCGCCGGACGTGGCCAGCTGCCGGACGTCGAGGGTGACGACCTGCGCGTCCGGGCCGAAGGCCTCGGCCGGGAGCGGCGCGGCGCTCAGCGGTCGCGCTGGTAGCCGAAGAACCCGCGCTTCCGGATCACCTCGCACACCTCCGGCGGCACCATCGACGTCCACGTGTCGTCGTCGGTGGGGATCCGCTTGAGCACGTCGCGGCTGAGGATCGGCAGGTAGTCGGGCTTGTAGTTGTCCAGGCCGACGAAGCTCCCGCGCCGGTAGAGGTAGTCGTAGAGCGGTCGCAGCTCCTCGTCGACGCCGAGGGTGTCGACGGTGACGACCTCGCCGTTGCGCAGCATCGGGTAGACGAAGAGCTTGAGGTCGTTCTTGAACAGCCGTCCGAAGCTCTCCAGGATGCCGCCGGGCAGCGTGGCGTGGTCCTCCTCGTGGAACAGGTCCGCGAGGCTCGGGACCCCCATGACCATGCCGATGCGGCCGTCGGTGCGCCAGGCCAGGTAGGCGGCCAGCCGGTGGTAGGCGACGTAGTCGGAGATGAGCACGGTCAGGCCGCAGGCGGCCAGCAGGTCGGCGCGGGCCAGGAAGTCCCGCCGGTCGACGACGTCGCTGCCGGCGCGCAGGTTGGCCATCGTCAGCTCGGTGAGCAGGAGTACCTCGCGGCCGGCGACCGCCGGATCGGCCGAGAACTTCTCGCGGGCCGCCTCGAGCATGTCGATGTTGACCACCGTGGGCGGCCGGAAGCTGCCGCGCTCGACGAGGATCGCCTTCTTCCGCAGCACCTCGCTGGGCTGCAGCACCCGCCGGTCGGGCCCGAACATCGCCGCGCCGCTGAGCCCGAGCTGGACGAGCCTGAGCGCCATCAGCCGGTTGTCGACGGCGCGGAACTCGATCCCCGTCAGCTCGATCATGTCGACCTCGATCCGGCCGGTGGTCAGCCGGTCGAGCAGGCTCTCGACCAGGTCCTCCGGCCGGTGGTGCTGGAAGAACGCCGCGTGCAGGAGGTTCACGCCGACGATGCCCAGCGCCTCCTGCTGCAGCGCGGCCTCGTCGTCGAGCATCCGCACGTGGACGACGACCTGGCTGGGCTCGTCCCGCGGGTGGGACTGGAACCGCACGCCCATCCACCCGTGGCACTCGTTCCCGCCGCGGTAGCTGCGCGCCACGACCGTGTCGGCGAACGCGAAGAAGGCGGTCTCGTTGCCCCGGTCGTCGCCGAGCCGGTCGATGTTGAGCTGGAGCTCGTGGTCGAGCATGGCCTGCAGCCGGCCCTTGGAGACGTACCGGTCGGCCTTGCCGTACACCGCGTCGCTGACCGCCATGTCGTAGGCCGACATGGTCTTCGCGACGGTGCCGGCCGCGCCGCCCGCCCGGAAGAACCAGCGGGCCACCTCCTGGCCCGCGCCGATCTCGGCGATCGTGCCGTACCAGCGGGGGTCGAGGTTGATCTGCAGCGCCTTCTGCAGGGTGTCCGCGCCGGCGTCCATGAACGTCCCCCTACGGTGCGGCCAGGGCGGCGAGCGTAGCCCCGTTCCGCCACGACCGATGACTCGTCGGGCCCGGCGCCGTCTCAGGTGCATGGACGCACGCCGACAGGGCCCAGTGGACCTCCGGAGGACCGGTGTCGCCGCCGGCGCGGCCGTGGTCGCCAGCGGAGCGTGGTACGCCGCCTTCGGCGGTCGGCTGGCCGAGCTCGACGACGCCTACGCGGACCCGTCGACCCCGCCCTGGCTGCTGCCGGTCGAGTTCGCCCGCAGCGCCACGGTGGCGACGGCCGTGGCGGCGCTCGCCTCCCGGTCCGGGGCCGAGGGGCCGGCCGACGCCGTCCGGCTCGGCCTGGGTCTGTGGGCCGCCTTCCCGGCCGTGCTGCTCACCGGCTCGGTCGTGCACGAGAAGGTGCCCTGGCAGCAGGCGGCCATCCACGCCGGCGACTGGCTGGTCAAGCTGCTGCTCATCGCCGCGATCACCGGACCGCGGCGCTCGGCTCAGGGGACGACGTCGGGGACGAGGCGCTGGGTGTCCTTCGGCGGCCGCACGTAGTCGTCGTCGATCGGCGGCCGCGGGGGCAGCGGCGGCGGTTCCGGGGTCAGGTCCTCGTACGGGATCTGGCCCAGCAGGTGGGTGATGACGTTGAGCCGGGCGCGCTTCTTGACGTCGGCGTCGACCACCCACCAGGGCGCCTCGGGGATGTCCGTGGCGGCGAACATCGCGTCCTTGGCGCGGGAGAAGTCGACCCAGCGGTTGCGCGCCTCGAGGTCCATCGGGCTCAGCTTCCAGCGTCGCGTCGGGTCCTTGAGCCGCGCCTGGAAGCGCTTCTCCTGCTCGGTGTCGCTGACGGAGAACCAGTACTTGAGGACGGTGATCCCGCTGCGGACCAGCATCCGCTCGAACTCGGGGCAGGAGCGGAGGAACTCCTCGTACTCCTCGTCGTTGCAGAAGCCCATCACCCGCTCGACGCCGGCGCGGTTGTACCAGGACCGGTCGAACAGGACCATCTCGCCGCGGGCGGGCAGGTGGGCGACGTAGCGCTGGAAGTACCACTGCCCCTGCTCGCGCTCGGTCGGCGCCGCCAGCGCCACCACCCGGGCGGCCCGGGGGTTGAGCGTCTCGGTGATGCGCTGGATGGCCCCGCCCTTCCCGGCGGCGTCACGGCCCTCGAAGACGACCACGACCCGCAGCCCCCGGGCGCGGATGTACTCCTGCTGCTTGACGAGCTCGACCTGCAGCCGGGCGAGCTCCTTCTCGTAGTACGCGTTGTCGACCTTGCGGGTCGACTGGGACGCCTCCTCGACGGACGGCGCGGCTCCTGGGGCGACGGCCATGCGGCGGAGCATCGTCCGCGCAGGTCGGGGCGGCAACCGGAGGCGGCGCCGGGTTCGGTGCCGGCCTCGGCTCAGCTGTCGAACTCCGGGCCGCCGAAGCCGAAGGGCGGCTGCTCCGAGGGCTCGCCGGGCAGCCGCCGCACCCCGAAGGCGACCACCTGGTCGACGCGGATCATCCGCCAGGCGTCGACCAGCAACCACGGCTGCCCCGACTCCCGCACCCGCTCGATCCCGTCGCGCACCCACTGGGCGACCTCGCCGGGGGGCATCGTCTCGAGGTGGTAGACGCGGCTGAACGTTGTGGTCGGCGCCCAGGCCACCGTGTAGTCGATCGAGACCCAGATGCCGTCGCCGCTGTCGCCCACGGCCGCACGCTAGTGCGCCGCGAGCTGACCGGCTCCCCGGACCCCGGTCAGGCCTGGGCGCGGCACCAGTCCTGCAGGTCCTCCCGGGCGTCGCGCCACCGGTCGGCGTCGCTCTCGTCGAGGGTGGCCCGGGTGGCGAGCCCGTCGTGCAGCACCGTGACGGCGGCCATGGCGGGTGCGGCCGCGGCCGGCAGTCCAGCGCCTCCCCGGGCCGCGGCGGCCTCGGCCTGCCGCCACGCCGTCCGCATCCGTGCGGCGCTGGCGCTGCGGTCGCCGCCGCCACCGCCCTCGGCCAGCGCAGCCACCTCGTAGGCGGCCACGGCGTCGGTGAGCGCCTGCACGAGGTCGGCGCAGGCCGCCCTCATCGGGGACACGGTCACGGTGGCCGCCTCCTCGGGTGCCGGCTGTTCCCGACCCTGCGGGAGCGGAGCCGCCGGGTCGGGAGCTGCGGGGTCGGGAGCTGCGGGGTCGGGGGCTGCGGGGTCCGGGGCGGCCGGCGCGGGGTCGGGCTCCGCCGGGGGGCGCGGCACCGCCCCGCTCGCCACGGTGACCCGTCCGGCGACCGGCTCCACGGTCCAGCCCGGACCGCTGCACCCGGACAGGACCAGGACGGCGACGACCGCCGCGGCCCGCACGGGTCCCCGGACGCGCATGCCCGACCGTGACACCCCCGCTGCGACGGCGCAGGGCGCGAACGGCTCCACGGGCAGGTCGCCGCCGCGCCGTCACACACCGGCAGGGCCTCCTGCCGCGGGAGGTGCCATCCCGTCGCGGCCGAGGATCGCCGGTCGGCCTACGCCGACTCCTGCTGCCGCGTGGTGGTGATCCAGTCGTCGATGGTCTCCCACCACTGGTAGAGCCAGTCGGTCAGCTCCGCCTCGTCGCGCGGCACCTCGTCAGCCGGGAGGAACCACCAGCGCAGGTGCAGGGTCTTGTCCATGGGCAGGCCCCGCCACACGTCCCGGACCGTGCTCAGGTGCTCCAGGCCGGTGTGCGCGACGAAGACGACGTCGGCGTGCGGAGCCGCCCGCAGGGCCGCCGTCACGCCGGCCGGCCGCGGGGGCAGCACGTGCCGCAGCGCCTCGGCGCGGCGCACCGCGGACACCAGCCCCCGCTCGCGGAGCCGCTGGATCGCCCGGAACCGCCGCCGCGGGGTGAAGTTCGCGCCCTCGGGGAAGATCAGCAGCGCGTCCTCCTCGCCGAGGTCGCGGGCCAGGGCGCCGATCGCCGCCGGGCCGTCGACGCCGGCCGAGACGAAGTGGTTGGGCAGCCGGTTGAGGTAGACGTCGATCAGCGGGTCCAACTGCAGCACGTCCTTGAGCACGATCCGCGGCTGCCGCAGGTGGTCCCGGTTCATCAGCGTGTGCACGAGCAGGAACGAGTCCCCCGGGCCGGCGTGGCGAGAGAGCACGACCATCGCGTTGGTCGAACCGGGCACCCCGTCGTCCAGCGGTGACCACGACTCCCCGTCGGTCACCAACCGCAGCGCGAACAGCCGCTGCGCCATCCGCATCAGCGCGTCCAGCAGGAGGCGCAGCACCGTGTAGTGGGCGGCCCGGGACGCCGGGGAGTCCAGCCGGCGTCCGAAGCCGCTGAGCACCCACAGCACCCCGGCGGCCACCAGGCCGGCGACCTGCAGCGCCAGGTACGTCATCCCGAAGGCCAGCAGCCGCAGCCCGCGCCAGCGTCCGGGCAGCCAGATCGAGACGACGACCGCGACGACGACGAGCACGGGGAGCAGGACGACGCCGGCGACCAGCGCACCGATGAGCAACGGACCGGTGAGCCGGCGCACGCGGCGGGGTGGCAGCACCTCAGGCTCCTCCGCCCTCGGGCGTGTCGCAGCGGTCCAGGTGGTCGCGGGCCGCGGCGTGCGCCCGCTCGATGCGGTCCGGCACGCCGGAGAAGTCGCGGTAGCGCAGGTTCCTCAGGTCCCCGGCCCCGGGCGGCCCCTCGTCGCCGGAGGGCAGCACGTGCAGCGTGACGTCGGGCGGCAGCGCGGCCAGGTCGGCGGCGAAGCGGTGCCGCCGGGCGATCTCGAAGGCGACCAGGGCGACCTCCCACGGCCGGGTCGGCGGCTGCAGCGGACGGTCGATCCGCCCGACGTGCAGCACGTAGATCGTCTCGGCGCCGAGGGCGACCGCACGGCCGACCGGGATGCTGTGCACCAGGCCGCCGTCCAGGTAGTGCTCGCCGCCCAGCTCGACCGGCGGCAGCAGCCCGGGGACGGCGCAGGAGGCGAGCACCGCGTCGAGGAGCGGCCCCTCGGCGAACCACTGCTCGGCAGCCCGCTCGATGCTGGCCGCGACGCACTGGAAGGGGACCCGCAGCTCCGCGAAGCTCTGTACCGGCAGGTGCGCCGCGAGCAGGTCCCGCAGCGGCTCGCGCGGGTGCAGGTGGGTGCGGGTCCGCACCAGGGTGCCCACGCGGGCCAGCACGGAGCCGGCGAAGATCCGCTGGGAGGCCAGCTCCTCCCACACCGCGCGCAGCCGGTCCACCGCGCTGGGCGTCGGGTCGGCGGCGATCAGCGCGCCGTTGATCGCGCCGACCGACGTGCCGACGACGAGGTCCGGCCGGATCCCGCGCTCGAACAGGGCCTGGAGCATCCCCACCTCGGCCGCGCCGAGCACTCCCCCGCCACCGAGGACGAACGCCGTGCCACCTGGCGGGGCCGGCACCCGCGTCGATGCCATGGCCGCATCGTGTCATCCGCGTCCGGGCACCACGAGCGAGGTCCGCCGTTCACGACCCCGCCGCGGTTGGTTGCCTGCAACCACATGATGCGCAGCCCCTGCGCGCTGGGCAGGCTGGCCCCAGTGCCCGAGCCGCGGCGGGAACGGAGGTCCGTGGCCAGTCCCGGAGGAGTGACGTGTGGAACACCACGAGGTACTGATCGTCGGGGGCGGCAACGCCGGCATCTCCCTGGGGGCGCGGCTGCTCCGCGACGGCATCCGGGACGTCACCATCGTGGCCCCGCAGCCGGTGCACCGGTACAAGCCGCTGCTCAACTACGTGGGCGGCGGGCAGGCGACGATGGCCGACCTGGAGCGCCCGATGCGGGACGTCGTCCCCGAGGGGTGCGGATGGGTCCGCGACGCCGTCGAGACGGTCGATCCGGCGGCCATGACCGTGCGCACGCGCGGAGGACCCCTGCTGCACTGCTCGACCCTCGTCCTCTGCCCCGGACTGGAGGAGGACTGGGCGGCCACGCCGGGGTTGCAACGGGCGTACGCCGACGGGTGGGCCGCCTCCACGTACGTCCCGGGGAGTGCACCGCAGGTCTGGCCGAGGCTGACGTCGCTGACCAGCGGCTCCGTGGTCTTCACCGTGCCACCGGAGCCGGCGTCCTGCGGTCCGACCGCGCTCAAGCCGCTGTTCATGGCGTGCGACCACTGGCGGCGCACCGGGGTCCTACCGGATCTCGACGTGTGCCTCCTGCTCCCCGAGCCGACCGCCACAGGCGTACCGGCGGCCGACGAGGTCCTGGAGCGCGCCTTCGCGGACTTCGGCGTCGAGGTGCTGCGCGAGGCCCGCATGGAGCGCGTGGACTGGGACGTCCACGCGCTCACGGTGGCGACGCCCACCGGCCGGCGCGTCCTCGAGGACGTCGCCTTCGCCCACGCCGTCCCGCACTACCGGGCCCCGAACTGGATCGCCGACGCCGGTCTCGCGGATCCAGCGGGCCTGGTCGGCATCGACCCGCACACGCTGCGCTCCCGCCGGCACGAGTCGATCTGGGCGATCGGCGATGCCGCGGCCGTGGCCACCCGTCCCTCGGGCGGCGGGCTGCGGCGCCAGGTCGACGTCTTGGCCCAGAACATCCCGGCTGCCCGCGACGGGAGGCCCCTGCAGCGGTACGACGGCTACACGGTCATGCCGATCACGGTGAGCAGACGGGAGTTGATGCTCGTCGAGGTCGACCGCGACGGCCGGCCCACGCCGTCGGTGCCCCTCGTCGATCTGGTCGAGCCCCGCCGGGCGACCTGGTTCGCCGACCGCTACGTCCTGCCGCGCATCTACTGGCGGCGGCTCCTGCGGGGCAGGGTCTGAGCCACGGGGTCGGGCCAGCCACACCGCGCGCCCGGCGCCGGCCGGTCCTCGCCGTCGTGCCGCGCTGCCGGCCGCACCGGGCGTGTGCGCCGAGGCCCCGTTCGCCGCGCCGGAACCGGGCCGCAGCGCACCCACTCGACGCTCGCCTGCGCACCCGGTCTCCTAGGGCCGTCGAACCGCGTAGCGCAGCAGGACGACCCCGTTGCCGAACCGCCGGTTCTCCACCAGCTCCAGGTCGGTCCGGGTGTCGGCGGTCTCGAACAGCCGTCGCCCGCGGCCGATGACGACCGGGTTGACGTAGAGCCGGTACTCGTCGACCAGGTCCAGCCGGCGGAAGGTCTCGACCAGGTCGACCCCGCCGAGCGTCATGTCCCCGCCGGGCTGTTGCTCCAGTGCGCGGATCTCGTCGGGGTCCACCTCTGCCCGCAGCGAGGCGTTGGGGCCGACCTCGCCCAGCGTGCGGGAGAACACGATCTTCGGCACCGCCCGCCAGATGCCGGCGAACTCGGCCATGGTCGGCGGGGCGTCCGGATCCTGGTCGGCGGTCGGCCAGACCGCCTCCATGAGCTCGTAGGTGACCCGGCCCTCGAGGAACGCGCTGTTGGTCGCGAGCTGATCGTTGAAGTGCGCGTGCAGCTCCTCGTCGACGAGGTGCCAGCTCAGGTCGCGGTCCGGCCCCTCGAAGTAGCCGTCCAGCGACAGCATCATCTGCACGACGATCTTCCGCATGCGTCCTCCTGATCCGCGACCCGGTCCGGGAGCTCGGACCGGCGGGCGCCGACGATCTCATCGGTCGCGGCGGTCCTCGCCCAGCGCGGCCGACCAGGATGCGCCGAACAGCGGTCCTGCACGCTGAGGACGTTCCGCCCCGACGTCTGACTACCGCCGCCTCCGGCAGCCGTCAGGCCCCGGCGTCCTCTCGCGACGCCCGCGCCAGCCGTTCGACGAGGTCGTCCGGGATCGGTGTGCGCGGCGAGAAGGTGATGCCGGTCTTGGTCGCTTTCAGGCCGGCGGCCGCGATCTCTCCGGCGTGTCCGGAGATGGCGCCTGGAAGGAGGTACAGCCCGCACTGCTTGCTGAACGCCGCACAGCTCGCGACGACCGAGCCGCCGATCCGGAATCCCGGCATGTCGTACGCCACGATCTCCTCCGCTTCCGGCAGGGCGCGAGCCAGGACCGCGCGCAACCGTTGCAGCGCGGGCTGGAAGGGCTCGGGCGCCGCGGCGATGTAGGCGTCGTGGTCGGCGACCGTCGTCATGGCTGCGTCTCCCTCGACCGGCGGCTTTCCGCCGGATCAGACGTTGAAGCGGAACGACATTGGGGGGTTCGGACGTCGTTGACAGCCGACGATCCGGACCGCTGAGCAGCTCTTATGCCGTTTGGTGACGTTGGCGGGCATTGGTCGGAATTGACCGTCTTGCGGACTGCGTGCGGACTGGGAGCTCCCACCGATCCGGCCTCCCAGGTTCGCGTACGTCCCAGGGACGGGCTGCCCTGTGCAGCTCGTCCGTCCCTCCCTGCCGCGCTGCGCGAGCTCTTCGGGCAGGCAAGACTCGGGCCACCGCGCGGGACGGAGACGGGGAGGGGCATGTGGCCGGACAATGCATCGGCGAACGACCACGGCGGGAGCACGGCACCCGGAACCAGCGTGGTGAGGAGAAGGTTCAGTCGGCCGCGGCCATCGTGCTGCGGCGCGGCCTCGTCGAGGGTGATTCCGCTTTCACCCCGGGATCGCCCGTGTGGACCGCGCCGGCCGCTGCCGAACTCGAACGTGCGTTCGTGGACAATCCTGACCTCGGCCCCGGGAGCTTCCTCGAGAAGCTGCGGGGTCAACTGGCCGGTTGCTCCCCGACGGCACTCCAGCTCGCGGCAGAGCTGCAGTACCTGTCAGTCCTGCCGCTGAGCGATTTGAAGGTAGAGACCAAGCGGGAGCGCATCCGTCGTCCGCTCTCGTCGATGGCCGAGCCCGTCGCGGTGCCCCCCGAACTCGACTCCGCGCTCAGCGGCGGCGTGTTCAACGGCGGCATGGGCTACAAGGTCCAGGTCTGGAACCAGTTCGGGGTCTTCATCTCCTTCGTCCGCACCTGGACGGAGCTCCCCGCAGCGGAGCGCCAGCGACTGATCTGTGATCCCTGGGTGTTCCGGGACCTCCTCCACTCGACACCCGGCTCCAATCCGGCCGGGCAGCGCCACGCCCTCGCCTACCTCGCGTTTCCCGACGTCTTCGAGCCGATCATCAGCGACCAGCACAAGCGGAAGATCAGGTCGGCGTTCGCGGACGTCGTCGCTCCGACCGGCGACTTGGACCGGGACCTGCTGGCGCTGCGTGACCACTTCGAGCAGGCGACCGGCGAGCCGTTTGACTGGTACCAGCCGCCCTACCGTGACAAGTGGCTGCCCCCGCCGCAGAGCCTGGGCGCCAAGGCAGCGGCCCCCTCCCGGAGAGCGTGGCTGGTCCGAGGGGCGAGCGTGCAGGGCACCAGCCTCGTCCCGTCATGGCTGGCGGAGGGCTGGATCAGCCTGGCCGCCACCCACCTGCCTCCGGTCGAGGGCGGGACGGGTCACGAGGAGCTGAGGCATCTCGTCGACGAGAACTACGGGCACGTCTCGTACAGCCAGCGCGATCAGAAGCTCGACGAGTTCCACGCGTTCCTCACGCGTATGCAGACCGCCGACCTCGTGGCCACCACCGATAAGGGTGCCCTCTACGTCGGTGAGGTCGACGGAGACGTCGAGTACCGATCCGCGGAGGCGCTGTCCCGGCTCCGCCGGCCCGTCAAGTGGGACAACCCCGGGGACGGCGTCGACTTCGCCGACCTGCCCGCCACGCTCGCCGCGAAGCTGCAGAGCCCGCACGAGCTGCTCGACCTCACGGCCCAACTGCCCGAGCTTGAGGAGCTCGTCGACCGTAACGAGGCAGTTCCCCCCGTGGCGATATTCGCCCTGCCCGACGTGACCGACGACCTGGCCGACGAGCTGTTGATGCCGCGTACCTGGCTGCAAGAGTGCGTGGAGCTTCTGCGCGATCGACCACAGCTGGTCTTGTACGGCCCGCCCGGAACGGGCAAGACCTACCTGGCGCAGAAGCTGGCCCGCCACCTCGCCGGCCCCGAAGGCACGACGCTCGTGCAGTTCCACCCCGCCTACAGCTACGAGGACTTCTTCGAGGGCTACCGCCCCGTGGCGGGAGAAGGTGGGACGGTCGCGTTCAAGCTGCGGCCCGGGCCGTTGCGGCGAGTGGTCGACCAGGCGCTCCAGCACCCCGAGCAGCCGTTCATCCTCATCATCGACGAGTTGAACCGGGGCAACCTCGCGCGCATCTTCGGCGAGCTCTACTTCCTCCTCGAGTACCGGGACGAGGCGATCGAGCTGCTGTACGCCTCGGGGGACGACAAGGCCTTCACGCTTCCTCCGAACGTGCTTGTCATCGGGACGATGAACACCGCCGACCGGTCCATCGCCCTGGTCGACGCAGCGATGCGTAGGCGTTTCAACTTCGTCTCCCTGCACCCGGAAGAGGAGCCGACACGCGGCCTGCTCGGCCGCTGGCTGGAGCGCGAGGGCAGGCAGGACGAGCCGGCGCGACTGCTGGCCGAACTGAACCGCCGTATCGACGACTCGGATTTCAAGGTCGGCCCCTCGTACCTCATGCGACCAGCGACGCACCAGGGCGATGGACTTGAGCGGGTGTGGCGGACGGCGATCCTGCCGCTGCTGGAGGAGCACCACTACGGTGAAGCCGTCAACGTGCGTCGTCGGTACGGGTTGCCGGCCCTCCGCGCCTCGCTTGCGGGTGGGAGCGACACCCGGGACGCGGAGAGCGCGGCGCCGCCGGAGCCGGATGATGCCGTTGCTCCCTGAACGCATAGAGCTCATCGAGTTGGGGTCAGGTGAGGCGGTTCAGCTGACCGGCGCCGCCGCGGACGCTCTGGCCGCATCTCGGGTGGTGGCGGTGGAGCGACTGCTGCAGGGGGACGCCTATCTGGTTAGACCTGGCAGGTTCGTCGGCGTTGCCGTGGTGGCCGGCATCGAGGTTTGGATCCGGCCCAAGGTCGCCATCGACCGGCTGATGTTCCTCCTCGGGTATGCCTTGTCCCCCAAGGGGTGGCAGGACACGGACGTCCCGATGGCCGAACAGCCAGACCTCCTGACCGCAGTCGCCGCTGCTTTCGCGCGCCAGGCGGACAGGGCGCTCCAAGAGGGTGTGATTCACGGCTACCACGAGGTGGAGGCGAGTCTGTCAGTGCTTTGCGGCCGGATCCGTGAATCCGACCAGCTCGGCCGACGGTTCGGTCTGCCCATCCCGTTGGAGGTGCTTACGACGAGTACAGCGTGGACACGGCCGAGAACCAGCTACTCCTGTCCGCCGCACGGCGGCTGCAACGGCTGCCCCGGCTGACGCGCACTGTCCGGGCCGCCCTCGGTCGCCTCGTGGGTCGCCTCGACGGGGTGTCGACCATCGTGCCCGGTCACCCGCTCCCGTCCTGGCAGCCGTCCCGGCTCAACACCCGCTATCACGTCGCTGTCCGCCTAGCCGAGATGATCCTGCGCGCCACCTCCATCGACCCGGCACCGGGCGTGCGCCGCGCCAGCGGGTTCCTCGTGGAAATGCACCGGATCTTCGAGGACTTCGTAGCCGTTGCGCTCAGTGAGGCGATGGAACGGCACGGCGGCCGGGCGTTGCGACAGGTTCCGACCCCGTTGGACGAGGCCGGGACGGTGAGGATGCGGCCGGACTTCATCTGGGCCGCGTCGACTGACGCTCCGGTCGCTGTCCTCGATGCGAAGTACAAGGCGGAGAAGCCGGAGGGCTTCCCGGAGGCCGACCTCTACCAACTGCTGGCCTACTGCACCGCGCTGGAGCTTCCGGTCGGGCACCTGGTGTACGCGAAGGGCTTCGGCGAAACGGAACGGCGGCATGTGATCCGGGGCAACGGCGTGGAGCTCGTGCAGCACGTCCTTGATCTGACACTTCCGCCCAACGGCCTCCTACGGCAGATCCAGCGGATCGCTGAAGCGGTGGCCGGGCCGCCAAGCCCCCACGCTCGCCCTAGCCAGTGACCTAAGCCTGGTCCGGACGCGGTCGACTGAAGCGTAAGCGCCGCCGAGCGGAGGTCAGCCATGGACGAGGGACGAGTCGCCGCCTGTACGCCGGGAACCGTGACGGCCGATTCGAGCATCGTTGTTGAACGTTGGACACGGCGCTTGAGCAGCGGCTATACCGCTGATGGCATACGGCCGCCAAAGGCGGTTCACGGCCGAGTTGCAGACTCTGTGCGGACTGTGGAGCCGCCGGCGGGCGGTCGATGGCTGCCCGCCGCCGTCCCTGAGGGCGGCCAATGAGACACCCGCTCGGAGATCGTCTCGAATATCAGGGGCTACCCTTGAACCTGCGTTCGTCCGCCCTCAGCCAAAAGTCGTCATTCATCTTTATGAGGAGCGCGACAAGTAGCTTCAGGGCGGTGATGTATGTCCGAAAGTGCTCGTCCTCGTCGCGCGGATCGACGTGTGAGCCGTGGGAGTACCGGTTGCGTAAGTTGGGACCATTACTGAACTCAAGATGATTGAGGCAAAAATTGAAATAGCTGGCCTCGGCTTCCGTCAGCAAGGACGACCGCCGCTCCAGCCAGCCCTTAGCGACCATGGCGTCGATGCTGGCGCGCCCCTCGGCCGGGTGGTGGAAGTAACTCGTGGCCTCACATTCAAAGAGGTCCTTCAAGACATGAAACTGGTGGACGTCCGCGAAGCGGACGCGCTCCCCCGTATTCACCAGCACGCCGTGCTGGATCAGATAGTCGACCTGGCGGTGCTGATAGTTCTCAAAGTCGTCATACGCAACGTGGTTGCCGATCAGCAGGCGGGCGGCATTGTCGGCACGCAGCCCCTCATTGATGTACGCCAACCCAGATTGATCCGAGAACAGAAGGTGAAGGATCTGCTGGATGTCAGGGGCACTGGTCGCGTAGACGTACTTTCCGTCCAGCAAGCTGGGAATCACCCTGAAGCGGGCCTGGTCGGAGCCCATGGCCAGCAGTTCGGGGTCGAGTTCTCCGTTCTCGACGTAGAGGGAAAACTGCTTGACCACGCTCTCCATCTCGGCGAATAAGTGCCGACACTTCTCCAGGTAGCTTGCGGCCCGACTGGAGGGCACAAAGCGGAAACCTGTCGCGCCGAACTCGTCCTTGAGGTAGTCCGCGAAGAACCAGGCAATCACCGACTCCAACTCGATGTTTTTATCCCGCAGGAAGTGGTCATAGATCACCGTCTGCAGTAGTGAAGCCTGCTCCTTGAAGCGGAAGGCGGCTCCCAGAGGATAGTCAGCGCGGCCGGCCACCCCCATGAAGCGCTCAAAGACGCCGCGCTGCGCCTCAAAAGACGGCAGCGTCAGCAGCATACGCCGGTCGGCGAATTCGAACAGGTAGAGAAAGTTGTTGAGGATGGTCGGGTAGTCCAGATTGTCCTCAAGCCAGCCTCGGCCGTAGGAAAACTTAGTAACCAGACCCTCATTCGAAGCCTCGACCGGCTCCGCCTGGTCGCCGGCGATGGTCACCTCGACACCCGTTTTGATACCGCTGTTCCCCTTGAAGAAGTCCTCAGTCCAGCGGTCGTGCTTGCGCTTCGCCTTGAGCTTCAGCTTGGCGTCTAGGCCGAGTTCCCTGGTGAGGGGTGCGGTGGCAATCAGTTCCACGAAGTTCGGATTGGCCCCATCGCTGTCTAGATAAGCGTCGAGCAGTTGCCGGGCATCGACGGACGTTAGACTCGCGGGCAGAAAGACATCACGCCGGACATCCTTCTCCAAATGCTTGCGGATCAGCAGCTCGGCGTTCGCAGGGTTGCCCAGCAGCCGCTCACGCAATTCCTGGCCATAGGCGCGGACAAGCCCCTGATTGGAAAGCATCTCACCCAGGTTGATTCGGCTGTTGTCGAGCACCGCCAGGACCGCGCTCGCTCCACAGCGGTCGTAAACCTTATAGCGGGCGAACAACACCAGAAGGTCATCGTGGTAGTGGTAGGGAAAATCTCCTACCAGACTGGGGAGGGTTGTATCGGTTAGACCATTGAAGAATCTGCCAATAATTCCGGCCATTTGCGGGACGAGCGCGCTATGAGCCTTGCGCTCCTCATCACTGAAGGAGGAGGGTAGGAAACCCTGCTCGATATACTGCTGAGCGTTGTAGAGTTCGATGATGTCGACGACGGTCCAATGTCCGCTCGCTAAATCAAGCCCCGCTAGGAAGCTCCCGACCTGCTGCATTTGAAAATACGTCCCATAGTCGTTGGAACCATAGAACTTCAGCCGACGACCTGGCGCGCCCTCGTTGGCCATTGCTCACATATTACCTGTTCTGCTGATTTCGTCCGTCCGCCGTGCCGACTCAAGCCATCAACGGCGGCCAGTGGCTGCCAAGACTTCTTCGATCAACTTGGTGGCGCCCCCGACGATCGTGGAGTCGATGTTCATGTGGCTGCGCATGCACCAGGACCGGTTCTGGTGCATGCGCGGTGGGGACAGGCCCCCTCGCCAGGTCGCCGGCCTCGTCCTCGGTCTTCGGTCGGCGCAGCAAGGCCCGCACGCGATCGATGCTGCCCGCTTGGGCTACGCCTCCGTCGCGGGGTCGGGGAACGCCGGCGGCAACGTCCTCAGGTGCTTCATGAGCCGGCCTGACCCGGCCCGCAGGCTCGCATAGGTGAGGCTCCCGGACACGATGCCACCGACCAGCGGCACGACCTTGGTCACCGTCCTGGCGAAGATCTGCTTGTTGATCTGCACGCCGACCCGCTTCAGCGTCTGCTTGACCAGCGGGTAATAGGCGGTTCTTGTGAGTGCCTTGCCCGCCATCTGCTTCTGCAGCGCCGGGCGGGCGACGTTGTTGGCGAAGCCGGTCAGTGCCGTACTGGCACCGGCGACACCCAACATCACACCCAGGAACGCGCCCAGTTCACCCAGCGTCTCGTCGTCCACCTCGAGGCAGTCGTCGAGGAACGAGTGCCACCCGTAGAGGTAGGCGAGCTTTTGCATGACGCGGAACGCGTGGACGTAGTACTGGGCTATGTCGGCTGGCACGGTGCCGACGAGGGCGAAGCCTCCGGGCAGTCCCGCGGCGAACGCCATCGTCGCTGACTTCTTCGTCTCGAAGGCGATCGAGTGGCGGGCTATGTCGTCGAGGGTCTCGGCTGCCACGCCGGCAGCGGCGGGGCGGTCGGTGACGGCTCGCGCGATGACGTCCTCCGCCACGCGCCTCCTGCGCAGCTCGGCGGTGAGGAAGTGCTCCCGGTCGATGCGCACGCCGCGCAGCCGCAGGAGCTTGCCCATGAAGGCCAGGGCGAAAGCCTCCGCATCGTCATCCTGCGGACGGATCGTCGCGCCGGTCCCCCCAGCCGCCGGGACAAGTTCACCCGGATCCCCACCTGAGCGGACGATCGCCGCGCTCTCGCCCCCGCCGTCTCCGCTCACTCGCGCGCCGTCCCCTCCGATGCGGCCCGCCGACGGACCTCCGGTTCCGGAGGCCAGTATCAGGACCGCGTCACCAACCCCCCTCCCGCCACTCCGGCAGGTGCGGTTTCCGCGCCGAGCGCGGTGTCCCGGCCGAGACCGGGATAGACCGACGCCAAGTCCGGCAGCGAGCCGAACAACCGCTGGTCCACGGCGTCGACCAGGCTCGCGAAGCGGGCGGCGTGGTCCTTGGTGCTACCCGCCTCCCGAGGAAGCCGGGCTTACCCGAGCGCCAGTGAACTTCCGGCTGTCCCTATGGCCGCCCCCTGAAGGAAGCTTTCCCCTCAGAGCACGAGAGCTCGCGGGTCGGCCCGGAGCCGGACGACCGACTACACGGTGTCACAAGATGCCGCCTGCTCTTACTGGGGACCCACAAGATCAAGAGGGACACACCTTATGCACCGTCGGGTCTCGCAAACCGTGGTGACGAGTAACTGGAGGCTCGTCAGGACCCTCAGCGGCATGGGCAGCAAGGGGACGGCGGACTACCGAAGACGACGGGCAGAGGCAGAGCGAAGCCGGCGCCAGAAGGTCGAGCGGGCGCAGAGCGAGCCGAAGCGATCCGGGACAGCTGACCGCAAGGAGCGCTCTCCCGGACAACGAGACGCGGCCACCGACTGCGCCTGGTGCGGCGGCCCCATCACCCGACGCAGCCGTGGGCCGATCCCCAAGTGGTGCTCGGCCACCTGCCGGCACCGCGCCTGGGAGCAGACCCGGGCCGCAGCGTCAGGCCGGTCCGCCGTGGAGGTCGTCGAGCGACGCGTCGAGGTCCCCGTCCCCGCCACACCGGCACGCCGCGACTGGCCCGGCCTGCTCGACGAACTCGCCCGCCAGGTCGACGACGGCCGCATCTACGACCGCGACCTGCTGGACCTGTCCGATGCGCTCGGCACCGTCCTCGAGGCATACCGCCGCCGGGCCTAGGTGCGCAGCGGATCCATCGAGTACCAGCGCCAGGCGCGCGCCCGGCAACAAGCCCGGAAGGGCCGGATCGGCTGAGGATCGACCGCGCTGCCGGAACTGCAGGTCAACTGGATAAGCGCTCACATGCTGGACCGCAGCTGTTTCCCATTGACCGGCGTTGGACGCCGTCACCGGCGACTCCTCGCACCGCCTTTGGAGGACCCAGATGCCGCACGTCGACGAGCCTCGCTCCGGGAACGACCTCATGACGCTCGCGGAGACTGCGGCATACCTGCGCACCCCGGTCGCCACTCTGCGCTACTGGCGACATCTCGACGTCGGACCGGCCGGCTTCCGGCTCGGCCGGCGGGTCATCTACCGGCGCGGCGACGTCGACCGCTGGCTCTCCGAGCGACAGGCCGCCGAGCTCCGCTGACGCATCGCTCCTGACCATCCGACCGTCGCGCTGGCGTCAGGCCTGCCTCGACCCCGCAGACGTCTGCCGTTCCCCCGTCCACAGCGGCGGCCCGTCCACAGATTGCTGTCGGGGCCACCGAGAAGGTGCCTGGCGCGCTATGCCCAATCGTCCGGCGCTGAAGCCGGGCTCTCGAGGACGAAGGCAGCGCTCATGGCCAGCATCTCCAGACTGCCCAACGGCAAGTACCGGCCCCGGTACCGGGACGAGCACGGCAAGGAGCACGCCCGGCACTTCGACCGGAAGGTCGACGCCCAGCGCTGGCTGAACGAGGTCACCGCCGCCATGGTCACCGGCACCTACGTCGACCCGAGCGCCGGCGGGCAGACCTTCGCCGAGTTCTACGCCGAGTGGTCGGCCCGGCAGGTGTGGGCGCCGGGCACCGACGCCGCGATGGGTTTGGCGGCCCGGTCGACCACGTTCGCCGACGTCCGGATGCGCGCGCTGCGGCGCTCGCACGTCGAGCAGTGGATCAAGGCCATGGTCACCCGCGGCCTGGCGCCGGGCACCATGCACACCCGGGCCAACAACGTCCGCGCCGTGCTCCGCGGAGCCGTCGCGGACCGGGTTATCCCCCGCGACCCCAGCGAGGGCGTCGCACTCCCCCGCCGTCGCCGCGCAGCCGCCGCCATGACCCTGCCGACGCCGGCCCAGGTCGGCGCACTCCTCCAGTCCGCCGACGACTCGTTCCGCGCCTTTGTCGGGCTGTGCGCTTTTGCCGGCCTCCGACTCGGCGAGGCGGCCGCCGTCCGCGTCAGCGACATCGACTTCCTCCGCCGCACGCTCACCGTCGCCCGCCAGGTGCAGCGAACCACCGGCGGCGGGATCGACATCCGCGCACCCAAGTACGGCAGCGAGCGGGGAGGTCTACCTCGCCCCCTCACTGGTCGACCTCCTCGCCCAACACGTCGCCGGGCACTGCCCGAAGGGGTACTGGATCTTCACTGGAGAAACCGGGGAGCCGCCACACCAGAACTCGATCGGCTACCGCTGGCGCACGACGCTGACGGCAGCGGGACTCACCGGCGTGAAGCTGCACGACCTCCGGCACTTCTACGCCTCGGGACTGATTGCCTCCGGCTGCGACGTCGTCACCGTCCAGCGGTCTCTCGGGCATGCCGCGGCGACCACGACGCTGAACACCTACAGCCACCTCTGGCCCACCGCGGAGGACCGGACGAGGCGTGCCGCGGAGCAACTGTTTGCGGACAGTTGCGCGCCTGCGGGACTCATCCAACCCGGGAGCCGCAAACCGCGTTGGCCGGTGAATCGCGGCTCAGGCAGCCAGGTTGTGAGCAGGGGATGTGAGGCGCTGAACGCATCGGGCCCCAGCGCTCGGTGCTCGACGGAAGTCCATCCGGTCTGCGTTGACCGCTCGACCGCCCAGGGCCCGCCCAGGCGTCCACCGCCCAGCGCTTACACAGTCACGGACGCCAACTCGGCGAGGTGTGGATGGCTGGCTATGACACGAGAACCCGAGATTCTTGCTACTCCGCCTGAAGCTCATCCCTAACGGACAAGGCCGGAGCCACCCCAGGATTGGTGGCGGATTCGAGGTGCTCCGTCAGAGAGTGACCACAACAACCCCGGCGAGGCGGTCGACCAAGTCGAGCGGTGCCGGACGGCCGACCTGAACGTCAACGACGTAACTCGGTGGGCGCACTCTCAGTCCCCGCAAGATGTGTGGAAAGTAGGGGCCGGGAAAGTGCCCGGTGTCGCTGGGCAGATTCTCGAAGATTGGCTCGTCAGCCAGGATGGTCCGTTCAGCGAGCGCGGCTGCGAAAGCGCCCCTGCGGTGTTTAGCCACGCTGGAGAAGATGCGTTTGGCGACCTCGCGTGGCCCGTGCTGATCCTTGACAAGGAAGTCACGAAGGTCACCCGGCCCCAGCTTGGAGAGATTGAGGTCCCACACAACGCCAGCGGGAAGGCTGGGGTCAACGAGATCCTCGAGCGGCACGGCTTCGGTCAAGACCAGTTCGGCCGTGTCAACCGGCGATACGAAAGACGACAACTGGTACGCGGTGATCATTGAGATAGCCATGCGCCGGCAGCGAACGCAGTCAGGCGACGCGCGATGAGAACATAATAGGGCCTCTCGGAATACTAGTCCTCCAGTGTATACGCCGTACAATGCAGGCACCTGGAATTGATCGGCCGTGGCTAGTAGGTCGCGGTACTGGCTCCCGTTCCGATGTCGAATATCTACCTGCCAGGAATCACCGCGGCGGTGCAGGCGCTTGGCCTGCACCAACATCCCGAAGCACTCGTCGGAGGTATGATCGAGCCACCACCACAAGTAGTCGGCGCCGACTCCCCGTCCTTCCTGTTGGCGGTTGAACTCGACGACCTTGATGGCGGGCGCCCCCTTATGGACCGCGACCGCGGTGACCGCCTCTTCGGTCCAGCCGAGTTCAGCTTCGTCGCGCTCATTCATGTAGCTTTCAGCAGTGGCCCGCACCCGTGCGAATGCAGCAAGTAGCCGGTCCGTATTCTGAGGAATAGTCATTGCTCTTCCGGGATGTTGGGGTAGCGGAGCGGGTCGACGAACGAGCCGGCACCTTTTTATCCATCTTGATAGGATCCCAGTCTCAATCGCGGTCCGCGACCAGAATCTCGTCGTCAGGCCATGCCCAATCGGGCCTCCACCACCCAAGGTCCGGGAACCAAGCAACGGCACCTTGCGATGTGAAGCTTCCAACAACCCATACGTGTGTCACGCCGGATGGAAGCTGAGGAGAAGCTTCTGGGAGAGGCTGATCGCGAAACTCAAGCTGAAACTGGATCCCGTAGTCCGTCCCAATAGTTGTCCAGATGAAGGCGTGCTTCTGGTCGGCGGGGTGTGCCAAGAGCTTCAAGGCCACATCTGGGGCTCTTGCCAAGATGCGCTCGACATAGTGACTCATGGTCTCGCTGGACGCGGACCCGCTCCAGCCTTCGGCGTGTAGATTGACATATCCCGAGCGTTGATCATCGTCCAGAGGGTAAAGTGCCTTGATGCCAAGCCGGCTGAACTCCTCCGGAAGGTCATGCGGCCTTCGTACCTGCTCGAGCTTGCCCTGCATCTGCAGCATCAACGACGACAGCACGCTAGTGACGTCCTTTACTCTCGCGCGCCGCGCGAGCTGCGCCGACCACACGCGCTGCAGCCCCGGAACGTTCACTCGGTGGCTCACCCGCTCTAAGGCGTCCCACTGTACATTGAAGCCCTCTTCATGGTCCGCGACGATCTCCAGAGCCGCTTCACCTTCTTGACCATGAATGAGCGCGTCTACTTGCGAATTCGCAGTGCCGTCCTCGTAGCGCGTCACTGGTACACCGAGAGCTGTCGAGACGACATGCCTCGCTATGCGCTCGTTCGCCTTCTCGGCCATCCCCAGACATTAATCGGTTGACTGCGAGCAGCGTTGGGACTGCGGGCAACCTGCCGCACACAGTCCCCCCCAGCGACGGCTGGGCGAACCACCATCGTGGCGGCCGGGCCAGAGAGCGCGAAGCTGCACGCCCCTCCGGCACTCCTACGCCGCCGGGCTGATCGCCTTCGGCTGCGACGTCGTCACCGTCCAGCGGCCTCTCGGGCACGCCAGTACGACCACGACCCTGAACACGTACAGCCACCTCTGGCCGACCGCGGAGGACCGGACGAGGCGTGCTGCGGAGCAACTGTTTGCGGACAGTTGCGGACTCTGTGCGGACTCGGACGCCCCCACAAGCCGCTGACCTGGGGAAACGTCCCCAGTCAGACGTTGAAGCGGAACTCCACGACGTCGCCGTCCTGCATGACGTAGTCCTTGCCCTCCATGCGCACCCAGCCGCGGGACTTCGCCTCCTGCATCGACCCGGCCTCGATCAGCTGGTCGTAGGAGACGATCTCGGCCTTGATGAAGCCGCGCTGGAAGTCGGTGTGGATGACGCCGGCCGCCTGGGGCGCCGTCGCGCCGATCGGGATCGTCCAGGCGCGGGCCTCCTTGGGCCCGGCGGTCAGATAGGTTTGCAGCCCCAGCGTGCCGAAGCCGACGCGGGCCAGCTGGTGCAGCCCGGGCTCATCCTGGCCGATGCCGGCGAGCAGCTCGGCGGCCTCCTCCTCGGGCAGCTCGGCGAGCTCGGCCTCGATCTTGGCGTCCATGAGGATCGCCTCGGCCGGCGCGACCATGGCCCGGAGCTCCGCGATGAGCGACTCGTTGGCCAGCTCCTCCTCGTCCACGTTGAACACGTAGAGAAACGGCTTGGTGGTCAGCAGGGTCAGCTCGCGCAGCGGCTCGGGGTCGACCCCGGCGGCGAACAGCGTCCGCCCCTCGTTCAGCACCTCCTGCGCGGCGAGGGCGACCGACAGCAGCGCGGCGCGCTCCTTGTCCTTCTTCGCCTCCTTCTCCAGCCGCGGGATCGCCTTCTCCAGCGTCTGCATGTCGGCGAGGACGAGCTCGGTGTTGATGGTCTCGATGTCGTCGGCCGGGCTCACCTTGCCCTCGACGTGGACGACGTCCGGGTCGGTGAACACCCGGATCACCTGGCAGATGGCGTCGCTCTCGCGGATGTTGGCCAGGAACTTGTTGCCCAGGCCGGCCCCCTCCGAGGCACCGCGCACGATGCCGGCGATGTCCACGAACGACACCGTCGCCGGGATGACCTTCTGCGAGCCGAAGACCTCGGCCAGCCGCCCCAGCCGGGGGTCGGGCACGCCCACCACGCCGACGTTGGGCTCGATGGTGGCGAACGGGTAGTTCGCGGCCAGGACGTCGTTCTTGGTCAACGCGTTGAACAGCGTCGACTTGCCGACGTTGGGCAGCCCGACGATGCCGATGGTGAGACTCACGGGAACCGAGGGTACGGGCCGCCCCGCGTCACCCCAGCGGCTTCTCCATCCGCGCCCGCGTCAGCGTCTCGCCGTCCACCGCCACGGTCTCCACCGCCACCTGCAGGTAGCCCATCCGCTCGAACACCGGCGCCGCCCGCCACGACGCGTGCGTCGTCAGCGAGGCCAGCCCGGCCGCGCGGGCGGCGGACTCCACCGCGGTCAGCAGCGCCCGCGCCACCCCTCGCCCCGCGGCGGACGGCGCCACGAACAGCTGGTCCACCTCGCCGGGGACCAGCCCGCCCACCGCGGTCAGCGCGACCGACGCGAACCCGGCCACCGCGCCGTCCAGCTCGGCCACCAGCACGGTCGTCGTCGCGAGGTACCGGGCGTGCGCCTCCTCCGACCGCCGCGCGGCCCACGCCGCGAGCTGCGTCGGCGAGTAGTGCCCCGCGGCCGACTGCTCGATCGCCGCCCGGCTCAGCGCGGCCAGCGCGGCGGCGTCCGCCGCCCGGCCGGCCCGGACCACGAGGGTCACGAGCGGCGACCGTAGCCCCCGCCCCGGCCGCGGTCGACCGGGTCTCAGCCGCCCGGCCGGGGCAGGAGCCCGCGCTCCACGGCGACCATCACCGCGCGGGTGCGGTCGTCGACGCCGAGCTTGGCGAACACCCGCAGCAGGTGCGTCTTCACCGTGGCCTCGCCGATGAACAGCTCCCGGCCGATGTCGGCGTTGGTCAGCCCGCGCGCCACCCCGGCCAGCACCTCGAGCTCCCGGGCGGTCGGCGCCTCCACCGCCGGCGCCCGCAGGTGCGAGACCAGCCGCGCGGCGACCGGCGGCGCCAGCACCGTCTCCCCGCGCGCGGCGGCCCGGACGGCGTCGGCCAGCTGCGGCAGCGGCGCGTCCTTGAGCAGGTAGCCGGTCGCCCCGGCCGCGACGGCCCGCACGATGTCGGCGTCGGTGTCGTAGGTGGTCAGTACCAGCACCCGGACGCCGGGGTGTGCCGCGCCGATCCGCTCCGTCGCGGTCACGCCGTCCATCCGCGGCATCCGCAGGTCCATGAGGACGACGTCCGGCGCCTCGGCCGCCACCAGGGCCAGCGCCTCGAGCCCGTCGCCGGCCTCCCCCACCACCGTGAGGTCCTCCTGCGCGTCGAGCCACCCCACCAGTCCCCCGCGCACGACGGGGTGGTCGTCCACCACCAGCACCCGGATCATGGCTCGACTCCGGTCTCGTTCGGCTCGGCGCTCGCCGGCGCTCGCTGCGATGCTCGCTCGACCGTCGTCTTCGGGGCGATGGTCACGAGCCCGGCACCCGCACGGTCACCCGCGTCCCGGCACCCGGCGACGACGCGACGTCCACCGAGCCGCCGACCGCGGCCACCCGGCCGCGCAGCCCCTCCAGCCCGGCGCCGCCCGGCGAGTCCGGGTCGAAGCCGACGCCGTCGTCCTCCACGTGCACCGAGACCTGCCCGGCCACCCGCGACAGCCGGATCACGACCGCCGTCGCCGCGGCGTGCCGGCGCACGTTGGTCAGCGCCTCCTGCGCCCCGCGCAGCAGCACCACCTCCTCGTCCCGCCGCAGCTCCGGCCCCGACCCCAGCGCGGACGTGTCCACCCGCACCGCCAGGCCGGTCTCGCGGGCGAACCGCGCCGCCAGCCGCTCCAGCGCCTCCACCAGCGTCGAGTCCTCCAGGCCGGCCGGGCGGAACGCGGCCACCACCGCGCGCGCCTCGGCCAGGTTGTCGCGGGCGACGTCCTCGATGACCGCCAGCCGCTCGCGGGCCGCGGCGGGGTCGGTGTCGAGCTGCGCCGCCGCCGTCTGGGCGAGGACGACGATGCTCGTGTAGCCCTGCGCGAGGGTGTCGTGCACCTCGCGGGCCAGCCGCTCCCGCTCCGCCAGCACCCCCCGCTCGTGCTGGGCCGCGGCCAGCGACGCCCGCGTGCGCTCCAGCTCCCGGATCAGCAGCGCCCGCTGCCGGCTCTGCTCCAGCACGCGGAACACCCAGAGCCCCATCGCGAGGCTGAAGACCAGGCCGACGAGCGTCTGCGCGGGACCGGAGATCGGCTCGTCCCCGCGCGACCAGGCGACGAACGGGCCGATCGTGCTCGCCGCGGCCAGGGCGAGCGTCCAGGCCATGCCGCGGGGGACCCGCTCGGACAGGAACCACACCTGCGGATAGCCGAGGAACAGCAGGAAGAGCAGCGACGGCTCCTGCCAGGCCAGGACGCCGAACACCAGGACCAGCACCACCAGGTAGGCCGTCGCGCGGCACTGGTCGCGGCTGGTGATCGCCGGGGCGCCGAGCAGCGCGTAGGCGACCGCGAGCACGCCGAGCGCGGCCAGCAGCGCGGGCTTCGAGCCGTCGACCGGCGAGAGGGCGATGGTGACCACCGCGATCGTCAGCATGAGCACGAAGACGACGTGCAGGCCGCGGACGGTGATCCGCCATCCGCGCTCGGACAGCGGCGGGCCGCCGTCGCCCTCCTCACCGAAGGGGTCGACGGCGGCCCGGGGCTCGACGGAGCGGGTCATCCGTCGGCCCGGCGCCAGCGGAACGTGCGCACGCACACCACGGCACCGATGATCACCCATGCGGCCAGCACCAGGGCGATCCGGCCGTGCTCCCAGCTGCCCGCCGCCTCGGCCGCGGCGGCCTGCTCGGGCAGGAACGCCGAGCGCATGCCCTGGGTCATCCACTTCAGCGGGAAGACCGCGGCGACCTGCTGCATCCAGCCCGGCAGCTCGCCGAAGGCGAAGAAGACCCCCGAGAAGAACTGCAGGACGATCGCGAACGCGGAGATGCCGGTGGTCACCGACGTCGCGCTGCCCCGGAGCGCGGAGACCGCGATGCCCAGCACGGTGCCGGCCAGGGCGCCCAGTGCCGCGACCCACGCGAACGTCAGCCAGTGCGCCAGGTCGACCGGCATCGGCACGTCGTAGCCGTACCGGGCCACCGGCAGCAGGAGCGCCAGCTGCGCCGCCGTCGTCACCAGCACCTGACCGGCCTTGCCGCCGAAGTAGGCCACCGGCGGCGTGCCCAGGAGCTGCAGCCGCTCCAGCTGGCCGTTCTCGCGCTCGGTCGCGATCGACGTGCCCACCGCCTGGAAGCTGGTCAGCATGATGCCGGTCGCCGCGATGCCGGCCAGGAAGTACTGCGGGAAGGGGACGTCGCCGGGCAGCACGTCGCCCCCCAGCACCGCGCCGAAGATCACCATCATCACGACCGGGTAGGCGAACGAGAACACCACCTGCTGGCGCTCGCGGGAGAAGAGCCGCAGCTCCAGGCCGATCCGCGCCCAGGTGATGGCCAGGGCCGACGGTGGCGCCGGGCGGACGGTGGTCGGGGTCAGGACGGCGGTCATCGGAGCGACTCCTCTGCACGGGTGGGGACGGCGCCGACGAGCTGGAGGTAGACGTCCTCCAGGCCGGGCCGGGTGACGGTGAGGCCGGGGACCTCGTCGCGGGGGTGCGCGGCCAGCAGGTCGCGCAGCACGGACGACGGGTTCTCCGTGCCGACCTCGCGGCGGACGCCCGCCTCGAGCCAGCTGACGGTGGCCCGGCGGCGCAGCTCGGCGCCGAGCTCGGCCGGCGGGGCGACGTCCACGAGCCGGCCGTCCGCGATCACGCCGACCCGGTCGGCCAGCTCGGCGGCCTCGTCGAGGTAGTGGGTGGTCAGCAGCACCGTGGCGCCCTCGGCCCGCAGCCCGCGCACCAGCTCCCAGAACTGCCGGCGGGCCACCGGGTCCATGCCGGTCGTGGGCTCGTCGAGGAAGACCAGCTCCGGGCGCCCCTGCACCCCGAGGGCGACCGCGAGCCGCCGCCGCTGCCCGCCGGACAGCGCCGAGACCCGGGTACCGGCCTTCTGCTCCAGACCCGTCACGGCGAGCAGGTCGCCGGTCGGTCGCGGGATCGCGTGGTACCGGGCGAAGTGGTCGAGGGCCTCGCGGACGGTGAGGGCCTGCCCGGCGGGCTCGCCCTGGCTCACCACCCCGAGCCGGGCGCGCCAGTCGCGGCGCCCGGTGGCGGGGTCGACGCCGAGCACCGACACGTCGCCCTCGTCGCGGCGCCGGACGCCCTCCAGGATCTCGATCGTCGTCGTCTTGCCCGCGCCGTTGGGCCCGAGCAGCGCGAAGCACTCGCCCTGCCGGACGTCGAGGTCGAGCCCGTCGACGACGGCCGTGCCGCCGTAGCGCTTGGTGAGGCCGCGCACCCGCACGGCCGGCTGGTGCCCGGTCGCCGTCCCGCTGCGGGAGGGCGCCTGCTCGATCGCTGTCATGGCATGAGCCTGTCCGCGGCGCCGTCCCCGGGGGACCGCCGAACCGGTGGTCCGCCGTCCACCGGTCGGTGGACGGCGGAGGTCAGCCGATCCGCGGCGACCCCCGCCTGCCTCCCCGTGGGTCAGCGGCTCAGGCCCTGCCACCGCCGCACGCTGAGCACCGCGAAGACCACGGTCAGCACCACCGGCCAGCCGAGGGCGAGCGCGAGCGCGTGCTCGGTGGCCCAGCCGACCCCCGCGTCCACCGGCTGCCCCAGCAGCTCCCGCACGGCGGTGACCGTGGTCGACAGCGGGTTCCACTCGGCGACCGTCGCCAGCCACCCGGGCATCGTCGAGGCCGGCACGAAGGCGCCCGACAGGAAGCCGAACGGCCACACGAGGATCTGCACCGCGGTCACGGTGGCCGGGTCGCGGGTGAGCAGGCCCAGGTAGATGCCCATCCAGAGGAAGGCCACCCGGAGCAGCAGGAGCAGCCCGACGGCGGCCAGCACCTCGACCGGTCCGCCGGGGCGCCAGCCGATGGCGAACGCGGCCGCCACGAGCACGGCCAGCCCGAGCACCGAGGAGGCCAGGTCGGCCAGGCAGCGGCCGGCGACGACCGCCGAGGGCGCCATCGGCAGCGACCGGAACCGGTCGGTGATCCCCCGGTTGGCGTCGGTGACCACCGCGGTCATGGTCGCCTCGAGGCCGAACACCATGGCCAGCCCGAGCATCCCGGGCACGAGGAAGTCCCGGTAGTCGCCGCCGCCGGGCACGACCATCGCGCCGCCGAAGAGGTACACGAACATCAGCAGGATCAGCACGGGGAACAGCGCCCCGACCAGCACCGCGGCCGGCTGCCGCCGCCAGTGGGCAACGTCCCGGCCGGCGACGGCGACCGCGTCGGCCACCGCCCACCGCAGCCGCTCGGCGCGGGTCTCGGGCGCGAGGACGGCCGCGCTCACGCCGGCACCTCCACCCGCTCCGCGCCGGTGATCCGGAGGTAGGCCTCGTCGAGGGTGGTCGGGCGCAGCACCAGGTCGTCGACCCCGATGCCGGCCTCGTCCAGCGCCCGGACCACGGCACCCACCACTCCCGGGTACCGGTCGACGGCCACCACCACGCGGGTGCCCTCTCCCGGTGTCCGGTCGGCCGGGCCCGCCGCCGCCCGCTCGGCGAGGTGCACCGCCTCCGCCGCCCGCGCCGGGTCGCTGACCACGAGCTCCAGCCGGTCACCGCCGATGGCCGCGGTCAGCTCCCGCGGCGTCCCACGGGCGGCGACCCGGCCGTGGTCGAGGACGCAGACGTCGTCGGCGAGCTGCTCGGCCTCCTCCAGGTACTGGGTGGTCAGCAGCACGGTCGTGCCACCGGCGACCAGCGCCCGCACGGCGTCCCAGACATCACGCCGCCCCGCCGGGTCCAGCCCCGTGGTCGGCTCGTCGAGGAAGAGCACCTGCGGCGCCAGGACCAGCGCCGCGGCGATGTCGAGCCGGCGGCGCATCCCGCCGGAGAACTGCCGCACCGGCCGCTCGTCCACGTCGGCCAGGCCGACCTGGGCGAGCAGCTCGCCGGCCCGCCGGTGCGCCGACCGCCGGTCCAGGTGGTGCAGCCGGGCGAACAGCACCAGGTTGGCCCGCGCGCCGAGGACGTCGTCCACCGCCGGCTGCTGCCCCACCATGCCGATGCGCCGGCGCACCTCGCGCGGCCGCCGCAGGACGTCGACGCCGGCCACCTCCACGGCTCCGCCCTCCGGGCGCAGGAGCGTCGTCATCACCCGGACCGCCGTCGTCTTGCCCGCCCCGTTGGGCCCGAGCAGCGCGCAGACCCGGCCGTCGCCCACCTCCAGGTCGACCTCGTCGAGCACCGCCGTCCCGCCGTACCGCTTCGTCAGCCCGCTCACCCGGATGGCCGCCACCAACCCACCTCCGTACGCTGTACGTAATTCTGGCCGGACGACACCATACGCCGTACGGAGATGGCGCGCCACGGAGCTGGGGGAGGCTGGGGACATGGCGACCGAGTTCACCGGGACGGGCGACCCGGCCCGGAGCATGGCCCTGCTGTGGCGGGCCGGGGGCGACCCCGGTCCGCGCCCGGGGCCCCGGCCGGGCCTGGACGTCGACCGCATCGTCACCGCGGCGGTGCGGCTGGCCGACGCCGAGGGGCTGGCCGCCCTGTCGATGCGCCGGGTCGCGGCCGACCTGGGGGTCGGTGCGATGAGCCTCTACACGCACGTGCCCGGCAAGGGCGAGCTGGTCGACCTCATGCTGGACGCCGTCCTCGCCGAGCTGTACCCGGACGAGGAGGTGGTCCGCGGCGGCGACTGGCGCGCCCGCCTGGCGGCGGTGGCCCGCGCCAACTGGGACCTCTTCCTCCGCCACCCCTGGGCGCTGCACGTGGCCACCGGCCGGCCGCCCCTCGGCCCGGGCCTCATGCGCAAGTACGAGCTGGAGCTGCGGGCCGTCGACGGCCTGGGCCTGCCCGAGGTCGAGATGGACCTGCTGGTCACCCTGGTCACCGGCTTCGTGCGCGGCACCGTCAGCGGAGTGCAGGAGAAGGCCGACGCCGAGCGGCTCACCGGCACCACCGAGGACGAGTGGTGGGCGGCCACCGAGCCCTACGTCGCGCAGGTCTTCGACGCCGAGCGCTTCCCGACCGCCGCGCGGGTCGGCCCGGTCGCCGGCGAGGAGCTGGGCGCCTACGACCCGGAGCGGTCCTTCGAGTTCGGGCTGGCCCGGCTGCTCGACGGGATCGGCGTCCTCGTTCCCGCCGGGGTGCCCGACGACCGGACGGCGTCCTAGCCTTGCGCGGGTGGCATCCGACGAGCTGCGGCGACTGGTGCAGCGGCGCCTGCTGGAACTGGGCGAGACCGTCGAGGGAGCCTCCCGGCGATCCCGCTGGGCGGTCGCCCCGGAGACGATCGCGCGCATCGCGCACGGCCGGCACTCCGGCCTGGTGAGCGAGCGGCTGGCGGCGGCTCTGGCCCTGGCGATCGACGTGCCGGAGAACCGGGTCCGGCGCGCGGTCGGGCTGCCACTGGTCCACGACGTCCGCGCCGACGTGAAGACCGGTCCGCACCTGCGCGTGGTCGGGGACGACGGGCGCCCGCAGTAGCCCCGACGGCGGCGTCCGAAAACCGCCAGTCAGCCCACCGGCCGGCTGCCATGCTCGGTCCGTGACCCGGTCCCTCGACCCCGAGCGCTGCTACCGCGCGGTCGCCAGCCGCGACGCCCGCTTCGACGGCTGGTTCTTCACCGCCGTCGGCACCACCGGCATCTACTGCCGGCCCTCCTGCCCGGCCCGCACGCCACTGGCCCGCAACGTCAGCTTCTTCTCCACCGCAGCCGCCGCCCAGGGCGCCGGCTACCGCGCCTGCCGGCGGTGCCGGCCCGACGCGGTCCCCGGGTCCCCGGAGTGGGACGTGCGCGCCGACGTCGTGGCCCGCGCGATGCGGCTGATCGGCGACGGCGAGGTGGAGCGCACCGGCGTCCCGGGACTGGCCGCGCGACTCGGCTACTCCGAGCGGCAGCTGCACCGGCTGCTCGTCGGCGAGCTCGGGGTCGGCCCGCTCGCCCTGGCCCGGGCCCAGCGGGCGCAGACCGCCCGGCTGCTGATCGAGACCACCGCGCTGCCGATGGCCGACGTCGCCTTCGCCGCCGGCTTCGCCAGCATCCGGCAGTTCAACGACACCGTCCGCGAGGTGTACGCGACGACGCCCACCGGCCTCCGCGGCACCGCACCGGCGGCCCCGTCCGGAGCTCCCGGCGAACTCGTGCTCCGGCTGGCCGCCCGCGCCCCCTACCCGGCCGAGGAGGTGCTGCACTTCCTGGGCGCGCACGCCGTGCCGGGACTCGAGGAGTGGGACGGGACGACGTTCGCCCGCGTCCTCGACCTGCCCCACGGGCCGGCCGTCGTCCGCCTCTCCCCCGCCGCCGACGGGAGCCCCGCGGTGTCCGCCCGGCTGCGCCTCCCCGAGCTGCGCGACCTCGGGGTGGCGGTCGCCCGGTGCCGCCGGATGCTGGACCTGGACGCCGACCCGGCCGCGGTCGACGACGTCCTGTCCACCGATGCTGCCCTGGCCGCGCTCGTGGCCGGCGCCCCCGGCCGCCGGGTGCCCGCCTCCCCCGACGCCGACGAGCTCGCCGTCCGGGCGGTGCTGGGCCAGCAGGTGTCGGTGGCCGGCGCCCGGACGCTCACCGCGCGCCTGCTCACCGCCGCCGGCACGCCGCTGCCCGAGCCGGTCGGCACGCTCACCCACGCCTTCCCCCGGGCGGCCGCGCTGGCCGGCGCCGACCTGACCGCCGTCGGGCTGACCGGCGCCCGCCGGCGGACCGTGCACGCCCTGGCCGCCGCCCTCGCCTGCGGCGCGGTCTGCCTGGACGCCGGCGCCGACCGCGAGGAGGCCACCGGGGCGCTGCGCGCGGTCCCCGGCATCGGCCCCTGGACCGCGGCGCTCGTGGCGCTGCGCGGGCTGGCCGACCCCGACGTGTGGTTGCCCGGTGACCTCGCGTTGCGGCGCTCGCTGGCCCGGCTCGGCAGCTCCGACTCCGATGCGGCCACCCGCTGGCGCCCGTGGCGTTCGTACGCCGTCATGCACCTGTGGGCGATGGCCGTCCCCGACCTCTTCCCCCGCCGCCCGCCGTCCCTCCCCGAACGGAGCGCCTCATGACCGCCCAGCCCGCCCGGTTCGCCACCGTCGACACCCCGCCCGGGCCGTTCACCGTCGTCGTCACCACCGCGCCCGACGGCTCGGACGTCGTCCTCGCCAGCGGCTGGACCGAGGACGTCGCCGAGCTGCTGCCCGTGGTGCACCGCGCCCTGCGCCCCACCTGGGTGGAGCGGGCCGAGCACCTGCCGGTCCTCGACGCGGTGACGGCCTTCGTCGACGGCGACGTCACCGCGATCGACGACGTCCCGGTGCGCCAGCGCTCCGGCCCCTTCCTCGAGGACGCGTGGGAGGTGCTGCGCACCGTGCCGGCCGGCGAGCCGGACACCTACGCCGCCTTCGCCGCCCGCTGCGGCCGCCCGGCGGCGGTGCGGGCCGCGGCCAACGCCTGCGCCCGCAACGCCACGGCGCTGTTCGTGCCCTGCCACCGGGTCCTCGGCTCGGACGGCGGCCTGGGCGGCTTCCGCTGGGGGACGCCGGTCAAGCGCTGGCTGCTCGACCACGAGGCGGCCCACGCGCCCGCCGCCGCGCAACCCCTCGAGGTGTAGGGAGCGCGCCCCGCGTCCACCGGCGACCCCGCGGGAACGGCTCCCGATGCCGACCCACCCCGCGGGGCTCCCCGGAACTGTCGGACCCGTCGGGCAGGCTCCCGCGTCGTGGACGCCGCCTCCCTGCTCATCGGTCTCCTCGTCGGCGCGCTGCTGGCCACCGCGGTCACCCTCGGTGTCGTCGCACTGGTCTCCCGGCGCCGGCCGGGCGAGGAGGGGCTCGAGCCGGTGCACGAGTCCCTGGACCACCTGCACCGGCTGCTCGCCGGCATGGAGCGCGCCCGGGCCACCGCGCACGGGGAGCTGCGCGAGCAGATGGGGACCGTGGGCCAGACGTCCTCCCTGCTGCGGCAGGAGACCGCGGCGCTGGTGACCGCGCTGCGCACCCCGCACGTGCGCGGCCGCTGGGGCGAGGTGCAGCTGCGCCGGGTGGTGGAGGTGGCCGGCCTGCTCGAGCACTGCGACTTCGTCGAGCAGCCCAGCGCCACCAACGACGCGGGCGCCGGCGTCCGGCCCGACCTGGTCGTCACCCTGGCCGACGGGCGCCAGGTGGTCGTGGACGCCAAGGTCCCCTTCACCGGCTACATCGAGGCGGTGCAGGCCGAGGACGTCGCCGTCCGCGCGGAGCGGGTCACCGCCCACGCCCGGCAGCTGCGCGCCCACGTCGACGCGCTCGCCGCCCGCCGTTACCCGACGGCGTTCCGGCCGGCGGCGCCGTTCACCGTCCTGTTCGTCCCCTCCGACGGCTTCCTCATCACGGCGCTGGAGGCCGAGCCCGGGCTGCTCGAGTACGGCTTCGCCCGCGACATCGTCCTGGCCACCCCCAGCACGCTGCTGGCCCTGCTGCGCACCGTCGCCTACTCGTGGCGGCAGGAGCGGCTGGCGCGGGACGCCGACCAGGTGCTGGAGGTCGGCCGGCGGCTGCACGCCCGGCTGACGACCCTCTCGGGTCACCTCACCCGGCTCGGCTCGGCGCTGAGCTCGGCGACGGCCCGCTACAACGAGACGGTCGGCTCCTACGAGAGCTCGGTGCTCGTCGCCGCGCGCCGCTTCGACGACCTCGGGGTGGCCGAGAGCCCCGTGCCGGTCCCCGCCCAGCTGGAGGCGACGGTCCGCCCCCTGCGCCCGGCCGACCAGCCCGCCGTCGGGAGCGCCGGACCGGCGGAGGAGCGCGACGGCACCCACGGCTGACCCGGGCCGCCGGACACCCCAGCCGCCGCGGCAGCAACGGTCCGTCACACCAGTCCCGCCCGCCCCGCCGGGTGCTCGATGCCGGGACTCGTTTTGGCACTTCTGCACATCGCGCGTCGGTGTCGTCGCCTCGTTCCCATCGCTACCGTGATCTCCGACAGCAGGACCTCCTCCGGGGGTCCGCTCCGAGGGGACGGGGAGGTGCGCCATGGCCTCGGCGAGCACGGCCGACACCTGGCGGGAGACCGCAGCACGCCGGGAACGGCGCAGCGCCCCCCGGGCTCCGCGGCCCGAGGTGGCTGCCGACGCCGGCCTGTCCCGGCCGCCGGTCCCGCCGCCGGCACCGCGCATGCGGTCCACGGACATCCCGCCCCTGCCGGAGCACCTGGTCCGCGCCGCGCGCCGGCCGGCCGGTGACGAGCTGTCGTCCACCCGTCCCCCGCGCACGCCCGTGCCGCCGCGCCCGGCGGCCGTCCGGCCCGTCGCCGCCCGTCCTGCCGAGCGGCAGCGCCCGGTCGTCCAGGACGGCCCGCTGGAGCAGGCCCGCCCGGTGGAGCACGCTCGTCCGGTGGAGCACAGTCGACCCGTGGAGTACGACCGCCGGGTCGACCACCCCCTCGATCGCGAGCCCGCCGCCGGCCGTCGCCGAACCGCCCGGCCCGCCGAGGCGCGCGCCGCCGGCCGGCGGTAGCCCGAGCCCGAGCGGGGCAGC